>DATJVA010000118.1:0-23119 GCA_035502015.1 Thermoplasmata archaeon
CTCCGAACCCGCGCGCGGCACGGTCGCCATCCGCTGCCGCGTCACGTTCGTCGGTCGGCCGACCCAGACGCGACCCAACGAGATCTACGACCCCGGCGCCCTGACCGACATGCTCGGCAGTGCACTGGCTCGCGGCTTCGGTGTCCCCGCCCGAACCGGTTAGCTCCGCGGGCGGAGGGGAGAGGCCCCCCCGGATTCCGGCGGCGCTCGTTCTCTTGCGCCGCAAGCCGGCGGCCTCGAACCCACGAGCCGTGAGCACCTTCGGGCCAGTCCGCACGCGAAGGCGAGCCGGACGGGACCCTCGAGGCTCGCCGCTGAGCCGGAGGTCTCCGTGCCTAGCCGCACGCCGTCGGCGTGCGGGCCGGACGGCCGCCGGCCCCCCCCGCTCAAGGGACCACCGGCACGATCCCCGGCTTGGACGCAGCCGTTCCCCCTGACCGAAACAGTCGGAGTTTTAGCCGGTCGAGGAGCAGGGCGACGGCAGCGACGATGCCGAGGAGGATCACGATCACCGACGGCGCCACGGGGGACATGAGGATCCCTGCGGTGGCGAGCGTGCTCAGCGCGACGATGTCGACCCCGGAGGCGACCAGGATCAACGTGCTCGGTCGGGAGCTCCAGACCGGGCCGCGTTCCCGCATCAGAAAGAGGGTCGCCTGGCCAGAGAAGACCAGCTCGAGAAAGACGACCGTCTGCAGGGTCGGGAGGGACCACCGGAGGACGTAGGCTCCCACCAGCACCACGGAGAAGGAGAGCGCCAGCCAGCCCACCGCCATCGTCGCCCCGACGCCGACGAGGCGGCGGACATCCCAGTGGTCGGGCGTCGGCGAGACCCGGGCTCGATCGGTGCCGACGGCCATCACGACGAAGTCGTTCGCAAAGATCATCAGCAGGACCAGCAGCGGCGTCGTGACGAACAGGCCGGTGGCCACGAACGCCACGGAGAGCAGCACCACCTGCTCGATCGTCTTCGAGATCTTGTTCAGCATCCAGGTGAGCATGCGGCGGTAGACCCGTCGCCCGGACTCGACGGCCGACACGATCCCGCCCAGTCCCGGCCGGGTCAGCACGAGCTTGGCCGAGGCCTTCGCGACGTCGGTAGCGCTCGCGACGGCGATGCCGACCTCCGCCTGCTTGAGCGCCGGCGCGTCGTTGACCCCGTCGCCGGTCATGCCGACGATCTCTCCGTGGGCCTGGAGCGCCCGGACGAGCCCGAACTTGTCCTCGGGGTAGACCCCGGCGTAGCCGACGAACTCGGGAGAGGCGCGCGCGAGGTCGTCGCGCCCCCCGACCGGTCCGGAGAGCCCCAGGGCGGACGCTACCGAGCGCGCGGTCGCGGGCGCGTCCCCGGTCACCATCACCACGCGTACCCCGAGCTCCTCGAGCCGGTGGACCAGCGCCCGCGCATCGTCCCGGAGCGGGTCGGCCAGGGCGACCAGGCCGACGAGCCGAAGGGTGCCTTCGGGGCCGGCCGCCACCGCGAGGATGCGGTAGCCTTCGCCTCCGCGCCGTTCGAGCCAGTCGTCCGGGGCCGGCGGGGTCGAGAGCAGGCGGGTGACGATCGCCGGCTGTCCGAGGACGACGCGCCAGCTCTCCTCCCCGTGGCGTATCGTCGCCTCGGATCGCTTCGTCGCCGGCTCGAACGGGATGTACCGGCTGCGGTCGTACCGCGGCACCCTGCGGGCGTCGGCCGCCGCAAGCACGGCGCGGTCGATCGGGTCCTGGGTGGAGTCGTCGCAGGCGGAGGCCGCGAGCGCCAGGAGCTCGTCGGTCGAAACTGGCCCGAGCGAGTGCAGGTCGGTCACGGTCTGCCGGTTCTGGGTCAAGGTGCCGGTCTTGTCCGAGCACAGGAGGTCCATGCCCGCGGCGTCCTCGACCGCGGAGAGGCCCGTGACGAGGACGCCGTCCTCCACGAGTCGCCTTGCCTCGAGAGAGGAGGCGACCGTGAACGTCGCCGGGAGGGCGACCGGGACCGAGGCGATCAGCAGGATCAGCACGAACGGGAACAGCAGGAGGAGGTCCACCCCCCGCGCCAGTCCGGCAGCGACGAAGACGACGACGAGGACCGCGTCCAGGGCGAGCAGGTAGCGGACGACCGTGAGCATCAGGTCCTCGAGGTGGCTCCGCGCACGGGCGCTTCGGACCAGCTCGGCGGTCCGGCCGAAGTAGGTGCTCGTGCCGGTGGCCGTCACCGTCGCGGTCGCTTCCCCGCGCCGGACGACCGAACCGGAGTAGAGGGATTCGGAGGCGCCCCGGCTCACGCTCGTCGATTCGCCCGTGAGCATCGATTGGTCGACCTCGACGGAGCCCTGCTCGATGCGCGCGTCCGCCGGAACGATGTCCCCCATGCGGACATGGATCCGGTCGTCCGGCACGAGCTCCCGAGCCGGCCGGCTCCCCCAGAGGCCGTCGCGCTGGACACGGGCGAGCACCTCCAGGCGATGGCGCAGGAGCTCGACGGCCTGACGCGCCCGTCGTTCCTGGGCGGTGGCGAGGACCGAGTTCAGCGTCAGCAGTCCGGCGAGGATCGACGCCTCGGGGAGATGTCGGAGGACCAGCTCGAGGGCGAGAGCGCTCTCGATCATCCACGGGACCGGGCCCCACATCTGCCCGAGCAGGAGGCGGATCGTGCGCGGCTTCTCCTCGGGTACCTCGTTCGGACCGAACCGGCTCTGCCGTGAGAGGGCCTCCGCGGTGGTGAGTCCGGTGGGGGCGGCGACCGGGCTCTCGAGCGGCCCCGGTCCGGACGCCACCGTCACCTCCTACCGCGAGCTCGACGAGGCCGAGGGTCCCCGAGACCGGAAAGGTCCGCGCCGCCCTTCGGGGTCCCGCGAGGTCGGCCCCGCGTTCCGGAGTTCCTCGATGGCGGCGTACCGGGCCCAGGCACGCTCTCCCGATGATGCTGGCGGAAGCGCACCTGTCCACGTCCGTCCTGAGTCGAGGTCCGAAGCGACGGCCGACCGCTGACCCGGGGGACGGAGCCACGGTGCCGCAGCGCGCGGGCGCAGCGCGTGGTCGTGGTGCATGTACGCCGAAACCAGCTCCGGCGACGCCTCCGTAGAGGTTCCCGTTCGGGGGTGTCGGCCGGTCCCGGGCGGCCGTATCGCTTCCGCGTCGCGCGGGAAGGGGTTCGGCCACGAATGGACACGGGGGGATTTGGACTCTAAAGGGTTCGGAACCTACCCGAACTGTAGTTTGAAAGACCCTTTGCGAGCGCGTCGATTCCATCCCGGCAGTATGCACAGTGCGAACCGGCCCGTAGCCCCGCGAGCAGTGTTCAACCGACAAGTCCGTAGTCCAATATGGGCCTGGTTGATTAGTCCCATAGCCGGAAATCACGACACTCAAGCACTGCGTGGTGACAACTCAAGGAGCTGCCTCCCGGAGCGCGCCCAACCGAGGGGACTTTTTTTCGGTGCGGAGACGGCGCGGGATCAACTCACAAGGGCAGGCCGAGGGTACGGTCAAGTGGTCGAGGAGAAGAGTCTTTCATAGCGGTGGTTCACCCCCACGATGACGCTCTCGATTGGTTCTCGGATGGTTTCGATGTTCGAGAGGTACGCCTCAAGGGTTTCGAGGACTGGTGCTCTGCTCGGGAAGATTGTCGAGTCCGGGGGTGGTTTCTGGCTCAGGGTGCCGAGCAGGGCCTGATCCGCATTGGATGCAAAGAGGAACGGCTTCACGTGACACCTTTCGACGAGGGCGCGGAAGACATCGGGAGCCCTTTGACCCGGGATAAGAGTGCCGTGGAGCCAGGCAACCCCTTCGAGGCGTCGTCCCCCGCAAGGCGGGAGGTTTCGCAGGTCAATGAACGATCGATGACTCACCCAGCCCTCCGAAATCATGCGGCGCTCGGATCGAGGAAGGAAGTACGGGTGCGTTCGGAATCCGCTGCCACCCTTAACGAAGGGTCGTGCCACCAACCCCCCCAGCCGCCCTTTCGCCCTAACCGTCAGGGGTCCTGCGCCTTGCTTCCTTCCTATCAGCCTCTTCCCCAGGAGTGGCTGTGGGTACGTCAAGGTTCCCCCTAATCCGCAGAATGACGCCCACACCCCTTCGAAATCGAAGTACGCTGGGACGCTCGCGGCTTGCGGATCAACGGACACGACCCAGGTCCCTGCAGAGCTCGGACTGCTCTTCAAGGCGGAGTGGAGTCGAAGCTCTTCGTCCGACGGGGATCCAAAGAACACGCCCATTACGGATTCACGACCGGTCCATAGGCAGACACTGGTTGGCAGGTCTTCCCAAGCCCTGGAGATGTCGGCAAGTCTCTCAGTGTAGGGCTTCATAACCGCAAACGTCACGCTGGTAATCGCCAGGGCCGACGGGTTCGGAACGAACCGATCCTCGATCCAGCCATCCTCGTAGACCTGCTTCCGAGCTTGCTGGTACGTGCTTCGGGGGAGTCCGGCCGCCCGAATCCAATCCCTCTCTCGCCCACGTTGCGCGGCCAGAGAGTACTGGACAACTAGCGCCTTGGTGGGTGACATCTCCTTCATGCATGAACCTCTAACGCGCGCTAGGATCTGCCACGCAGCCTTACTTTTCTGTCAGTTTCACGGGCCACGTTTGATTAGGACCTGGCGAGATAACCACCCTTGATGAAGGGTGTGCATCGCGGTCTCCCGATCACCATAAACCCAGTGACCCCCTGGGCGACCGTATCTGTCGTGCTCGCAATATGTGTGTCCCCAGTGCTGATGATGAACCTCGGCCACTCGCCCGAGGTCGTAGACCGGTCGAGTACTCCGGCCCCAGGCTCTCAGGGTGTCATCCATCGCAGTGCCACTCAGGGTCTCCAGGAGCCAGCAGCGCTAGTAGGGGGGTTCTTGGAAAGGCCCGCGCCTTCCGCGAGCGGCGGTTCGCCCGTCCTGTCCATCCCTGTCGGGATCGCCCCTGAGGGGATTGCATACGACGCTGCTCTCGGAGAGGAGTTTGTTGCGAACGCCGGCTCCAACAATGTAAGTGTGCTCTCAGATGCGACGAACACCGTCGTGCACACCGTCAATGTGGGTGACTACCCTGAAGGTATCGCCGTTGACGTTTCGAAGGATGAAGCGTTTGTGGCGAACAAACTGTCGAACAACGTGAGCATAATCTCGGACACCACAAACGATGTTGTTGCCACACTTGCTGTTGGCGATGGTCCTGACGCGGCCGCGTACGATGCTGGACAGGGAGAAGTGTTCGTCGCAAACTTTGGTTCGGGCACCGTAAGCGTGATCTCGGAAACGTCGGACAGCGTAGTGGCTACCGTCCGGGTGGGAGCAGAACCCACTGGTGTGGCATATGACAGTGGGAAGGCGGAAGTGTTCGTCGCGAACCATGGCTCGGCCAACTTGAGCGTGATCTCAGACGTTACGAACACAGTTGTCGCGTCAATTCAGGTGGGGGGGCTACCCTACGGATTGGCTTATGACAGTGGCAAGGGGGAGATTCTGGAAACTGACTCCTACGGGGGGCCTGTTGTTAACGTAGTCTCGGACTCGAGCAACTCAGTGGTCAACTCCATTCCGGTAGGACCTACCCCCTACAATGCGGCGTACGTCCCGCAGGCAGACGAGTTGTTTGTCACGAACTTCGGCTCGGACAACGTCAGTGTGATCTCGGACGTCACGGACAGGGTAATCGCCTCTGTGCCCGTTGGCCTTAACCCTTGGGCGGTAGCCTACGACAGCGGGAAGGCGGAGGTCCTCGTCGCGAACTCGCCCCAGAGTTCGGTTTCGGGTTGCTTGTATCTGTGCCCAGGGACCGTAAGTGTGATCCCCGTCGGACTAGCTGTGGCAGCCGCTTCCAATGTCACGTCAGGGCCGGCCTATCTTCAGGTGGCCTTCACAGGAACCGCAGTAGGAGGTTCATGGACCTACACCTCCTGGAATTGGTCGTTTGGCGATGGGGGAACGTCGACAGCGAAGGATCCTTCGCACGTCTACACCGTACCTGGTTCGTACCCAGTCACCGCAAATGTTACGGACAGCAATGGTAGCCGGGCAACGAGCCCTACTATCTGGATCAGCGTCTCCCGCCCGACACCTTTTACCGCGAGCATCTTGGTGTCAAGAGTCTCCGTGGACGTCGGCGAGCCCACCTGGTTGAACACCTCTACATTCGGAGGCGTGAGCCCTTTCTCGTTCTCTTACAGCAGTCCTCCTTCCTCGGCCGGATGCAATGTCCCGAGCGGTGCGTCGGTGGTCTGTGTCCCTTCCCAAGCCGGAGTGGATTTCGCGATTTCGGTCAAGGTAACAGATGCGTACGGCGCCACGAGCAACGCAACTTCTGCGAGCGTAAGCGTCGCTCCAGCTCTTCGCGTAACTCTGTCCCTCTCGAATTCCACACCCCTACTAGGCGCGAGCCTCGCGGTGTCCGTCACCGCTTCGGGAGGCGAGGGGGTCTACACGTACAGTTTCCTCGACCTCCCACCGGGCTGCGTCTCTGTAAACAGATCCGGCCTGGGTTGCTTGCCCACTCAGGCTGGCTTCTACAACATCACTACGGAGGTAACCGACCAGAACCAGGAGACCGCCTCCGCGACGGTAGAGTTGCACGTGATCTTCGATTTCACGGTAGTGGTACCGTCCCAGACAACCATTGGCCATCCGATGACGATCCAGGTCGAATCGTCGCCCGGTGTTGGAAGCCTGACTTACAGCTACACCGGATTGCCGCCCGGGTGCGCTAGCCAGAATTCATCCACCCTGACTTGCACACCGTCCCAAGTCGGAGAGTTCAAGATAACAATCTCGGTGCATGATCAGGCTGGGGATCACGCTACCCACCAGGTGGAGGAGAACGTTGTACCCGCAGGGTTCCTGGGGCTCTCGGGGAACGAGGGCTACTATCTCGTGGGGGTAGTCGTGATCGTCGGGCTCGTAGGAGCCATAGCAGCGATTCGGACAGTTGGTCGCGGACCATGGAGGAGTGCCGAGGGGAGTTCAGACCCCATGTCAGAGATCTACGCAGAATACGCGATCCCGTCGACAAGAGCGGACGCGACGAACCCTCCCTCGAAGGATGGAGACACCTCAGAGAGAGGAGGGAACGAGATCCCGAAGACCCCAAAGATCGATGACCCATTGGGGGACTTGATGTGAAGGAAGTGGCTCTAGTCTCGTCCTCCGACTGTGAACGTTTGATGTGCACCAGGACCAACTGAGGAACAAGACGCGCCTCGCTTCCGTCTCCCTTGCCTCATCGTGTTCCAACACGACATCCAGCCAACTGACCCGAGGAGATATCAGCGGTCCGGGAACGCTTCACAAGGATCAGGGAAATGTTCATCTCTGTCTGACCTGGGTTCGACGTTACTCCACAATCTCTAACGTGAAATGCATAGCCTCTATCGCACAGCCCCGGAAGGCCCCCTCCGCTGCATTCCCCTCCATCGGTGCCTCTTACTCATGGGGGCGCAACTCGCCGATTGTAGTCGAGAGTCCACGGGAAGCCAACTCCCTCAAGACTCACCGGGAGGGGAGCCATGGGCCGGAGAGCACAGTTGTAGGCTACGCTTCTTGCGTCAGAAAGCCAGCCTGACCCGTCAAGGTCAGGTCTGAAAATCGTCGACCAGTGATTGGCGGGGACGCGGCCGCTAAGGCATCCAGCCTCGGAAGGGTGATGAGAAGAGTGACAGGCAAACTCATCCCAGGGCCGGTATCATGGGTTGTGAATCTCGCTGGCAAGACGTCATCGAACTGCAGACCTAGAAGCGGCCGGAAGAAGGTGGATCCAATGTCGACGTTCCCCCTCCAAGGGGTGCCATTTCATCAGAGGCTCAGGGAAAGCGCCGGAGTAGGACTGCCGACCGACTCTTTTGTGTCAGATCACTTGGAGTCTTCACCCCAGCGAGATTCAGGCACGCCGCGGTGTCGCAGATTCGCAAGCAACCTACGCCAACCTCAGAATCTTGACCTGGACATTGTAGGCCAGGCCTGCAGGGAAACTGGAGCCGGCAATCGATACGGTGATAGTCGTACCATGATTCACTCGGATCAGGACTCTTCCTTGGTAGTGGTCTTGCGCACTAATCACGCCGTTGGTTGTGAGCGCCCCGGTACTCATGCGAAGGAGGGGTACGGGCCAAGTGTTGACGCCGTTTGTCTCGTCGGTGAATTGGTATTGCACATAGAAAGACGGACTGCCTGACCAGCTGTACGGGTCGACGTAGACCTCGATGGCGTAGAACCCGTAGACTCCAGTGCTTGGGCCATCAGGAACGGATGGGAGAGCGAGGGTCAGTAGAGAGCCGATGGCTCCCGTCTGTCCCGTCATGACGATGTCAGCGTCAGTAATGGGGGAGACGCGCAAGAACCGGATACGTGTCTCATCAACGTATCCGTTGAGAAAGTACGAGGTCGTGAGGCAATCCCCGTCGGATAGATTATCCGGGCTCGTGCGGCTAGCTGATGAGACATAGATATCGCCTCCATAGTTAGGGAAGGTTCCAGATTTCCCTGTCCAGTTGTTGTCTAACCGAAACCCTGAGCCGCTGAAGTGACCAGTCCCGTCCAAGAACAGGCCCGCTCGACCGCTGAACTCCGAGGTGAAAGAGGACAAGGTGGCATCGCTTCCATTGAAGATTCCGTCCCGGACAGAGCCCGATACAAAGACATTGGAAGCAGTGGTGCTGGCTTTCCCACCCAGATCAGTGATGACAATCCCCGTGCCGTTGCCCGAACCCGTGTACCCATCAATCACGACTCTGGTGCCCGAGCCGTTGTCGAAACCTGCGCCGTAGTCGAGTACGGGAGAAACGGTATTGCCACAGTTCTCCGTCACCAAATCCGACACGTGGATGAATGTGGGATCACCTGGTGTAACGTTGGAGGGGGCAGTCGCATTGGGTGACGTGACTCCCAATATGTACATCCCGTTGTCCCAAGAGTTGATGATTCGCACAGCATGAACCGTCGACCCGTCAGCATATAGTCCAATCAGAAGCGCACCAGCACCCTGGCCGGATCCCGGAGTTCCGGAGCTTTGGTTGGATTTATTCCCGTCGATGGTGAGACGGCTGATTCCAAGCTTGGCGCTATAGGCTTCAAGTGAGCTGTTCCCTGCGAAGATCAGCGCGTTCAAGTTTGCGCTATTCGCCATCTGAATAACGGTGAGGGCCCTGCCCTGCCCAGCGATCGTAACCGGGGCGGCTACATTGATTGTTGCGGAGACCACGAAAGTACCGGCTGAGAGGACTACTCCCCCGGTCTCGCCTCCCTGAGCGACTACGTAGTTAATCGCCTCCTGAATCCCTGATGTGGTCGTGCCGAGCGTGTCCGGTCCGAAGTCAGCTCCATTATTCGTCGAAAAGCCAGCAGCTGTTCCGACCGCTGAAACCGTGACGCTTGGCTTTCCAGAAACCGCGGACCATTCAGTCGTGACGGGTCCGATGGCGATTAGGACTGCAATCAGATTCTGGGAAGTCGAGATTGTCTCCTGAAAGGTGTTGGACCCAACAACGCCGTTCAGCAAGAAGCTTTGATGCGCAACGTACGACGTCAAGAACCCGGGGATGTCTTGGTAACCGGCCGTCGGAGAACCAATCGTCACAGCCGGCGTTGTGAAAACATGCCCGATGATTACCTCGCCCGGGTTCGTCGCTGATAAGCTGACACTCACCGAGGCCGTGTTGGCATTCTGTGCCGTTCCGGCAGCGTCGAAGGACCCAACCCCGGCGTAAGAGCCCGCAGCGATCGCCCAGCCGTTAAGCGATCCGGAGAGTGTTACTGTTATAGTATTGGTCGAGGATGCCGTCGCAGCTGAAGCGGTCCACACCTCCCCCGAGATCCCCGTCCCGTGCGTCCTAGTCCTGTTCGTGTAGGTGTTGCCGGCACTATCATGGATGCTGCTGACCGTGACGGTCGCGCTCGGGATAGATATCCCGATAACGATCACATCTTTCGCCGCCGAGCGAATAGCGCCGGTGGTCATCGTTGTTCCGGCTGACGTTTTCAGGATGGTCGCGGAGCCGGTCAAAGACGCCATCGAAACCCCCTAGAGCCCCGATGTGGGATTAGGTCTTGGAAGTACACAGGGAATGGCTGGCGGCTCATCGCCCACCGAGCGGCGGACCGTAGCTAGTGCCGTGGCCACGAAAGAACAGTGACCCTATCGTGGCCTAACCCACCGTAGGGAGACCCCGGTTCGGATCTCAGACAACCCTGCCGGCTGCGGCACTAGATACAAACCGGGGGCTTCGACACATCTACCGGACCGCCAGCCGTCGAGAGTTGAGGTACCTCAACTAGCGTCTTAGAGGAGTGGCAGCCACGTTTACGCGGCGTCATTACTGTGTGATTTCAATGGATGTACGGATCTACCTCGGTGAACGCAGAGCCTCCGGGTCTTTCGAAGTTACCACGCCGCGTGATAAGCCACGCTCAATCAGGTTTTGCCAAACGCTCTCGAGGGGAATTGTCTGCGGCCTCGACAGAGGAGCTATGGGCGCACTCATGGAGTTTCGCACGGGGGGGTTCTATCGAGTTAGCGGGTGTCGGGTCGCGGCCTGTCGGGGTAGCGTGAGGGCCCGATCACCCGACTTTACAGAGAATCCCCGCAACATCAAACAGCCAGCGGAACCGTTGGAGTATCGGGTTCGTCCCCGACCCCACGGCCGATCAGCGACCCTTCGTTTCTCGCGGCTGGCAGGTCGTGTGACCCGGGGGTTCCAGTACTTACGCTCGCGCGTGCGAAGGAACGACGGTTCTTCCGCCCCAATCAGAGTAGAACTGCGTCACAACGCGGTGGAAGTCGTCTGGGTACTTAGCCCATCTGCCAACTATAGCAGGTGGACACGGGGGGATTTGAACCCCCGACCTCTGCTTTGCGAAAGCAGCGATCTTCCGCTGATCTACGTGCCCAGCGGCCCCCAGCGAGCGGTATCCGAGTTTAAGGGTTTGGCCGCACGATCACCGACGGCCGGAGCGAGCGCGTCCCGCGCGGTGCTCAGACGACCGCGACGGCCGAGCCCGGTCCGCGGGAGCTCTCGGGCGTCGGGGCCGGCGCTCGGGACTCTCCGGGCGACTCGGCGCCTGGGCTCGACGGCGGCGAGCGGCCCCCCGCCCCCTTGCGGTAGGCCGGGTGACGCGCCGGACAGATCAGGTGAGAGTCCGCGTCGTACCGGAACAGGTCGGCGTACCGGCCCCAGTTGACGATGTTCTGCTCGGCACCGTCCGTCCGGGCGGTGGTGAAGGCGATGATGTGCCCGAACTCCTCGTCCGTGAGACGGTGCTCCGGGTTCGCCTCGAGCGCGCGCAGGATCGTCCGGAACAGGGGGGTCCGGCGCAGCTGCTCCCGTACAATCGACTTGCGCTCCCGGATCGAGGCGGCAACGAGCTTGCGCCCCAGGTCGGTGAACGTCGCCCGTCCGTCCGTGACCCGGACGAACTGGAGCAGCTCGGCGTACTCGAGCGCCGGGAAGATCTCGTCGATCTCGAGGTCGAGGTCGTCCGCGAGGCGCGCCACGTCCTCCGAACCCTTGTGGTCGTTGAGCAGCACGAGCAGCCCGAGCATCTCGGTCGGGTTGCACTTCGGGTAGGTGGTCGCCACGGAGGGTCTCGGGTCCGCCTCTACGAGGGGGGGTGGGATTAAAGCCTTAGCAAGGCGGCCGGGCGCCGCCTGCCGCAGCGCGTCGGCCTCTCCGGCTAGCTCGCGGACGGCGACGAGCTCCCGGGGGGTGGCGGCGGGACCCCTCCCTCGGTGATGAGCGAGTAGACACGGTCGGTGAGCTCGTAGAACGGCCCGGACTTCCGGTCCCGCGGTCGGGGGAGGTCGACGGGTACCTCCGCGAGCACGTGCCCCGGACGGCGCGACAGGACCACGACGCGGTCCGCTAGCTGGATTGCCTCCTCGATGTTGTGGGTCACGAGGATGACCGCCTCCGGCGGCAGGTTGGGGTCCCTCCAGAGCTGCAGCACCTCCTCCCGCAGCCCTTCGGCGGTCAGCGCGTCGAGCGCGCTGAACGGCTCGTCCATCAGGAGCACCGCCGGTTCGACCGCGAGCGCGCGGGCGAGCCCGACCCGCTGGCGCATCCCCCCGGAGATCTCGCGAGGGTAGGCCTCCTCGAACCCGTCGAGGCCGGTGACGCTGATGTAGCGCTCGACGTGCGAGGCGATCCGATCGGACTCCCAGCCGAGCGCCTCGAGGCCGAAGGCGACGTTCTCGCTGACGGTGAGCCACGGGAACAGCGCGAAGTTCTGGAACACCATCGCCATCCCCTGCGCCACGGCCTCGACCTTCTGGTCGCGAAAGTAGATCGCCCCCGACGTGGGGCGGTCCAGCCCCTGGATCAGGCGAAGGAGGGTCGACTTGCCGCAGCCGGACGGTCCGACGATCGCGAGGAAGTCGGCGTCCTTGACCTCGAAGGCGATGTCCTGCATGATCGAGATCGTCCCGTGACGGGTCGGGAACGACTTGTCGACGTGGTCGACCCGGATGATCGCCACCGCCGCACCCTCGCTCGGTCAGTCGTAGCGGTACCGCTCGACGGCCCGGCGGTAGAGCGGTTTCCACAAAAGCTCGTTGATGGCGATCACCCCGGCGACGAGCGTCAGCAGCGCCGTGACCATGAGCGGGAGCCCGTTCGGCTCGGTGTAGCCGAGGTCGATCATCTGGCCGATGCCGAGGACGCTCAGGGAGTGGCTCGAGTTGACGTTGAGGTACTCCGCGACGATCAGCGTGTTCCATCCGCCCCCGAACGCCGTGATCGAACCGGTGACGAGCGCCGGGAAGAGGCTGGGGAGGAGGACCCGACGCAGGAAGCCCCGGCCGCGGACCCCGTAGGACCGGGCCGCCTCTTCGAGATCCGGGGCGAGCGAGCGGACGCCCGCGAGGAGATTGAAGAAGAGGTACCAGATCATCCCGGTGAGCAGGAGGAGCAGCGCGACGCCCTGCTCGCTCAGGTAGCGCACGAGCCCGAAGACGATGAGGGGGAACAGCGCGGTCGCGGGGAACGACGCGACGACTTCGATCACCGGAAGGCCGAGGCGCGCGAGGCGCGCCCGCCGGGCGAGCAGGATGGCGAGCGGCAGCGCGATCGCGAGGCAGATCGCGTAGGCGGCGGCGACGCGGCCGATCGACGCCCCCAGCGCGAGCGGCACCTGGAGCATCTGCGCGCGCACCTCGCCCGAGATCGGGCCACTGAGCACCTGGTAGGCGGCCACCACGAGGGCGATGAGGATGAGCCAGCTCAGGACCAGGATCGCCCCCAGGGAGACGTAGTAGAGCACCACGCCGCGCTCCTGGCCGGGACGGCGGGCCGGCCGCAGCCGGATCGTCGCGAGCTGGACGAACGGGGTGCTGATACGGGTCACCCCGGTACGCACGCCTCGCGTCACGTACGAGGCGGCCCGCCTCAGCCGGCCGGAGGCGTTCCGTACCCCGACGACCTCGCCCTCGCCGGACGGGCTTTGGTCGTAGCGGAACCGGTCGGCCCACCGACCGAGGGGGCGCCAGACGCCGAAGTCCAGCAGGACGATCACCGCGACCAGGAGGAGCACTCCCGCGACGAACTCGCTGCCGTTGCCGTTCGCCGCGGAGAACGACAGCAGGCTGCCGATGCCGGGCAGCGCGGTGTGGCTCGAGCTGTTGGTCGTGAAGATCTCCGCCTCGACCAGGAAGAACCAGCCCCCGGTCCAGGAGAGCACCGAGTTGTAGACGAGCCGGTTGACGGTCGCCGGGAAGAGGACCCGCCGGAACCGGAGCCAGCCGCGCGAGCGGAACGTCTCGGCCGCCTCCCGGAGGTCGTTCGGGATCGAGCGGACCGATTCGTAGACCCCGAAGACCATGTTCCAGGCCATCGAGGTGAAGATGAGGAAGACGGAGGCGAGGTTGGGGCCGAGGAACGAACCGGGCCCGGTGAGGTTGACGAAGACGACGATCACGATCGGGAAGAACCCGAGGATAGGGACCGACTGGAGGATGTCGAGCACCGGGATCATGACGCGCTCGCCGCCCCGGTGGGTGGCGGCATAGTAGCCGTAGGCGAGCGAGAACCCGAGCGAGAGCGCGTAGGCGGCGAGCATCCGCAGGAACGAGTAGAGCAGGTCGGTGCTCGCCCGGGGCAGGTAACCGGCGACGCCGACGGCGCTGAGACCGCCCCCGGCGGCCGCGGCGGTCACCGTCACGAGAGGGATCCCCGCGTAGAGCGCGACCGCGAGCCCCGAGGGGAACGCGCGCGGCCGGTCCGGGCCCGTCCTACCAGTGCCCGTCGAGGTGCTGGACAGCAGGGAGGGCTCGGTCATCGTCGCTCAGCTCCCCGCGGCCGGGCCGACAGCCTCCGCAGAGTATTTGGAAAGGCCGTAAGGACCCCGCCGCCGCTCCGTCTCCGGTCCGCCGACGGCTCCGGCGCCCGACAACCGTTATCAACGCGAACCACGATGGCACGCCCGTAGCCCCGTAGTGTAGTGGCCAATCATGCGAGACTCTGGATCTCGCGACGCAGGTTCGAACGCCCGCGGGCGCACGGGCCCCTCGGGCCGGAACTCCTGCCGGGGCTACTTCGCCGCGCTTCTCGTGATGCCGATGCGGGGGTGCTCCAGCTCGGCCAAACCGTCGGTCGCTGCCGGCGGGGCCAGCGAGGCAGGGCTTAGGACCCTGTTGCCCAGGGCATGCGCCGGTTCAAAGGGCGGTCCCGTCCTTCGGGCGGGACCCCAGGAACTCCGGCCCCCCGCATCTCCCTAGCTCCCGCCGGAAGCCTCCGCGCCTCCGAACAGCTCCCGTTCGGCCCGGAGGACCTCCTCGGCGGAGCCCGCGGAGCGATAGCGCTCGATGCGCCGACGATTGATCGCGAGGAACGCCTCCCCCCCCGCGAACCCCTCGAGCAGCCGGCGCGCCTCCGCCTCCCGACCCCAGACCGCCAGCGCCGCCGCCAGCGCCTCGGCGGTGTTGAGCTCGCCGAGCCGGCCGAAGTGCTGAGGGTTGCCGGCGAGGAGCATCGGCAGCCGTCGCCGGACCCGAGGGCGGCTCGTCGAGGCCGGGGTGCCGCGGGCGTACGCCTCGGAGAGCCGGTTCCACGAGCAGTCGACCGCGACCAGCCCGAGGCGCTCGGCCCGGGGGCGGTCGGCAGGGCTGAGCGGACGCTCCGCGTAGGGGTCGAGCAGGACGCCCGCCACGGCCCGGGCCGAGCCGGCCGCCAGCGATCGCGCGAGTCGCCGGCGGAGGAGACGGCGGCCGGTGCACGCCCGCGGGTGGTCGTCGCCGACGACGACGATCCCGATCCGTATCGGGCGCTCAGAGCGGCTGGGCGTACTCGCGGAAGATCCCATGGAGCTCCCGCGTCAGTCGGAGCGCCTCGTCGCGGGGCCGCTGCCACATGTTGCGACCGAAGATGATCCCGGTCGCCCCGGCGTCCATCGACGAGCGAACCTTGCTGAGCAGCTCAGCGTCCGAGACCTTCTCTCCACCCGAGACCAGGACGAGGGCCCGGCCGGCGCTCCGGACGACCTTGTGGAACGCCTCCTCGGGGCCGAGATGCAGGGTGTTGTACGGCGCGGGGCTCTCGACGTCCTTCTCGGAGGCGACCGGATAGTTCACCTTCACGATGTCCGCCCCGAGCTCCAGCGCGACCCGCGCCGCGTAGTCGACCGCGTAGAGGCTCTCCCTCCCGCCCTTCTTCGCGACGTACTCCCCGCGGGGGTAGGCCCAGACGATGAGCGGGAGGCCGAAGCGATCGGCGTCGCGGCGCACGTCGACCAGCTGCCGGAAGTCTCGGTCCTGGGCCGGCGAGCCGACGTAGACCGTGTAGCCGACCGCTTCCGCGCCGAGGCGGACCGCGTCCTCGACGGTCCCGGTGAGCGCGCTGAACGCCTGGCCGTCCGGAGGGATCGAGGTCTTGCCGTTGAGCTTGAGGATCAGGGGGACCTCGCCGGCGTACTCGTGGAAGTACTTCTCGGCGAGACCGATGTGCAGGGCGATCGCGCTGAACCGCCCATCGCGGGCGAGCTCGTACTGGTAGCGCGGGTCGAGGGAGTCCGGATTGGCGAAGAAGTCGACCGGGCCGTGCTCGAGCCCCTGGTCGATGGGCAGGACGAGCAGCGTCCCGCCGCCCGGACCGTGCCCGTAGAGCATGCGCTTCAGGCGGGCGAGCTTCCCCGGCGCGAGCCCGAGGCTCCGGAGCGACGGCCGGGAGAAGCGGGCCGGCGCGGACCGTCGTCCGAGCTCCGCGGTCGCCGCGGGATCCCGGGCCACCGGCTCGCTCATGCGCCCTCGGCGGGCGGACCGGCGCGCGCGATTTAACGGTTCGTTCGCGGAGCGGGTCGGAACGGCCGTCCGGCGGCGGCCTGCACCTTTATCGCCCGGACCCGCGTCCTCGTTCATCCCGGGCCACGGCTCGGAGGCTGATGCGACCCCAGGTCGTCCTCGTCACGACGGTCCTGCTCAACGCGACGTTGTTCGCGGTGAACTTCTGGATCGCCCTCCTCTCGGGCAGCCGGACGATCCTCGCGGAGGCGATCCTGACCGCGACCGACCTCGCCGGGAGCGCCCTCTTACTCTGGGGGGCCCGACTCTCCCGCCGGCCCGCCGACCTGCAGCACCCGTTCGGCTTCGGCAAGGAGCGGTTCTTCTGGGCGTTCGTCTCGATCGTGATCACGTTCACGATCGCCGGGATCGTCGCCCTCGTGACCGGCATCGATCAATGGGCCCACCCCCGGCCGATCGGCCACCTGCTCGAGGGCGTCCTGATCGTCTCGGCGACGCTCGTCGCGAGCGCGATCGGCATCTCCGTCACGCTGCGCGAGCTGCGCCTCGGGCGGGAGACGCTGCAGGGCCTCCTCGAGTCGTCGCACGAGGGGCTGAAGGCGGTCTTCTACCAGGACGCAGTCGCGATCGTCGGGGCGGTGATCGCCCTCGGCGGGCTGCTCGCGATCTACGAGACCCACCAGGACGCCATCGACGGGATCGTCGCGGCGGTGGAGGGGGTCCTCCTGGTCGCGACCGGGTTCGTCCTGACCGCGGAGAGCCGCGAGTACCTCATCGGTCGAGCCCTCGCGCCGTCGGTCGCCCGCGAGATCCTCGGTCTGGTCGAGCGCGACCCCCGGGTCGGCCGCGTACGGTCCATCCAGTCGATGCAGCTCGGTCCGGACGACGCGCTGGTCGCCCTGCGGATCAACTTCCAGGACGGCCTCACGACCGACCAGCTGGAGTCGGCGATCGACCAGGTCTCGCTCGCGGTGCGGAGCGCCTACCCGATCGTTCGCCACCTGATCATCGAACCGGAATCGTAGCGGCCCGGGCCTCCCGCCAGCGGACCAGCGCGAGCGCCACCAGCGTCGTCGCGATCGCCCCGAAGTACGGGTAGAGGCCGTCGACCCCGAACCGGCTGTACAATCCGGTCGACGCGAAGAGGCCGACGACCATCCCGAGAGAGATCGTCAGCGAGTAGATCGCCATCGTGGTCGCCCGCCCCTCCGCGAGCGAAAGGTCGGCCAGCGCGGCGAGCGCGGCCGGGCCGTAGGTCAGCGCGAGGACGATGCCGACCCCGAGGATGGCGAGGACCGGCAGCACGACCCCGTACCGGACGAGCAGCGCCGCGCAGACCAGGACGAGGACGAAGCCGGCCGTGCCGGTGCCCATCATGCGGGTCCGACCGTAGCGGTCGGCGAGTCGGCCGAAGTACGGCTGGGTGACCACCAGGACCGACCCACCGCCCGCGATCGCGAGGGCGAGGTAGGCCGGCCGGATCCCGATCCCTCCGGCGGAAGTGCTGAGGAAGGCGAGCGCGGTCCCGAGCAGGCTGTAGATCGCGAGCCACGGCAGGGTGACGACCAGCACCGTACGACGGAAGGCGGCGCGCACGATCGCCCGGGGGTGGAACGCCGCGCGCCTCCGCTCCAGCGCCTGCCGTCCGAGCCGCATCGCGCTCGCGAGCAGGCCGACCCCGATCGCCGTGGCACCGAGGAGGAAGACGAGTCCGAGCCGACGGTTCGGGAGCAGCTCCTCGAGGCCCAGTCCGAAGGCGAAGCCCGCGACCCAGCCGAAGAGGTTGACCGCGTCGAACCGGCCCATCTCGTAGCCGCGTTCGTCCGCGCCGGCGCGCTCGGCGACGACCGCGAGGCTCGCGGCGAGGATCGCGCCGCTCGCCACGCCAAAGGCGAGGTTCGCCGCGCCCAGCGCGGCCACGGAGCGGGTCGAGGCGATCGCGACGAACAGCACCGCCGCGCCCGCCATCCCGGCGAAGAGCACACCGAACCGTCCCCAGCGGTCCGCCGCCATGCCGGAGAGGAGGACCGTGGTGAACTCGCCGACCGGGGCGAGGGCGCTGACGAGGCCGGCCGTTCCCACGTCGCTGCCGGAGAGGCCGGTCGAGCGCTGGGTGACGTAGGCGGCGAAGACCGCGATCGTGATCCCGAAGGCGAATCGGACGAAGAACGTCGCCGTCAGCACCGCGGCGAGCGCGGGAGCGCCGCTCGCCCGCTCGGGAGCCGGTCGGTCGTCCACCGGATCCCTACCGCGGGGCCGGGGGATGCTCGATGAGCTCGATCCAGACGTCGTTCGGATCGAGCACGAACGCGATCCGTCCGGAGCCACCGGCGAGCCGGAACGGCTCCTTCGCGACCCGGACGCCCGCCCCACGCATCCGGACGAGCGCGGCATCGAGGTCGGGGACCTCGAAGGCGAGGTGGTCGAGCTGTTCGCCGGGGTCGATCGTCTCCTTCCCGTCCCAGTGCGTCAGCTCGACCCGCGCTCCGCTCTCCGGGTCCTTCACGAACGCGATCTCGGCGTGGTTCTCGGGGATCGCGCGTCGCCCGTCCGGGGTCAGCCCGAGGACCTCGGTGTAGAACCGGAGGCTCTCGTCGAGGCTACGGACCGTGAGGGACGTGTGGAGGAATCGCATCGGGGCGCGCAGGCCGTCCGTCCAGAAAACCGCGTCGGGCGGAGGGTCACGGATGACCGAAGACGACGCGCACCGGTTCCTCGCCGTCGCGTCGGTCGCCGTCGACGCGGACGAAGCCGTAGCGCTCGAACTGGAAGATCTCGCGGGACCGGGCCCCGCGCAGCGCCCCCTCCCCGAGGCCACGGCGATGGCCGCCGTCGATCTCGAGGACGTCGACCGGGACCGCGTCGCCGGCTCCGACCCACTGGAGACGGGGGAGGCGCTGGTTCGGCCGACTCGTGAACGTCCCCGACGCCGTCCCCCCGCTCTCCGGCACGTCGGAGGGGAGGCGCACGTTGACGAGGTCCTTCAGGCGCACCTCCTCCCCCGCGTGGGCGAGGAGGTCGGCGCGGGCGAGGTAGAACGCCGGACCGGCGCGGACCGTGCGGCGTCCCAGGTCGGCGCGGTCCGGGTGGTTGGCGAGGCTGGTTTCGGCCAGGTCGAACGGGTAGCCGTCGACGTCGAGGCGGATCGGCTCGGCGACGAACGCCCGGCGGACCGTGCTCGCGTCCAGGCGCTGGCGGTTCTCGGCGTAGAGCGTCTCGGCGGGCACCTCGATGTCGGAGAGCGAGAGGCCGAACGAGAGCGTGAACCTCCGAAGCGCCTCCATCGATATCCCGCGCCGGTCGAGGGAGCGGAGCGACCAGGTCCTCGGATCGGCCCAGCCGTCGTAGACGCCGCTCTTCACCTCGGCGTAGGACTTGCTCTTCGCGACCTTCGCCTCGCGGATCCGCAGGATCCCCCAGTGCAGGAACGGCGGCCCCTGCACGCCGAGCAGCTCCCAGATGTACCGCTGCATCCGGTCCTCCATCACGAGGTCCTTGCCCCGCAGCACGTGGGTCACGCCGAGCTCGACGTCGTCGACCGCCCACGAGAACTCGAGGAGCGGCCAGACGCGGTAGCGATGCCCGACCCGTGGGTGGTCGAGCTCGCTGATGCGGAAGAGGACCCGGTCGCGGAACGCCGGGTCCGGGTCGGCGAGGTCGGTGCGCAGCCGCAGGACCGCCTCTCCCGGTCCGTAGGCGCCGTCGAGCATTTTCTGCCACTCGGCGAGCGCCTCCTCCGGGGCCTGGGACCGCTCCGGGCAGGCGCGTCCGTGGAGCCGGTTCTCCCGCAGGAGTTCCGGCGGACAGCGACAGACGTAGGCTCCGCGCCGCTCGATGACGCGTACCGCCCACGGGTAGTGGTTCGGGATCCGGTCGGACTTGTAGAGGACCTCGTCCGGCCGGACCCCCGCGAGCTCGAGGTCCCCGAGGATCAGCTCGAAGAACTCGGGCTCGACCCGCTTCTCCGCCGAGCCGACCGTGTCGTCGAAGACCAGGAGCAGTCGGCCACCGTAGCGCTCCCGGTAGTACTGGTTGACGAACAGCATGCGCCCGCTCCCGATGTGGAGCCCCCCGCTCGGGAACGGCGCCATGCGCAGCACGACCTGACCGTCCCGTGCCCCGGGGAGCTCCGGCATCTCCGGGCCTTCGGAGCGGGTCGCCTTCGGGACGCGCGTCTCGGGACCCCCCAGGCCGTCCAGGCGGTCGGCGAGCTCCCCGACGGGCAGCCCCTCGGCCTCGGCGACGAGGGTGGCTACGAGGGTCCGCAGCTCCTCGGCTCGAGGGCGAAGGCTCGGCTCGCTCGCGAGCAGCCGGGCGAGCACCGGGCCGCTGCGGGCGAGCCCGTCGTGCTCGAGGGCGTTCTCGAGCACCGCCCGGCGGGCGCGGAGCTCCACCTCCGCCGTGAGCGTCACGATCGCTCGACGGGTCGTCGCGTTAAAGCCGTTGGCGCGACGCGGGGCGCTCGCGACGGTCCGGGGAGGCTCGAGCCGGCCCGATCGCCTGGTCGACCGCCTCGGCGAGCGTGACCTCCCCGCGGAGCACGCGGTGGGCGGAGCTGCGGGAGATCGTGACCCGACCCCCGCTCCCCTCACGGCTGAGGCGTTGGAGATTGGCGATCTCCCCCGGGGTGATCGGAGCGGTCAGCGGCTGGATGACGCGCACGCCGGTCGCGGCGCCAATCCGGCGGGCGGCGAGCGCGTCGCGCGGACGCCGGCGGCCCCGGGGGGTCGTGCCGTTCTCGTTGACCAGCTCGACGCTCCGCCGGCGCTCGAGGAGCACGTTGACGATCCGGTTCCGCGACGGCGGGTCCCCGGTGCCGACCCGGTAGACCGTCTCGCGGGACGGGAACCGGTGGCGCAGGTGGCTCGCGAGGGTCCCCGCCTCCTCCGGGGAGTCGAGATTGCCCTCGCCGAGCGACACGCCGCCGACGAGGATCGCGTAACCGGGTCGGGGGCCCGGGTCGATCCCGACGACCAGCACCTCGGCGGGGTCGGCGGGCGACAAGGCCAGCGCGATCGCGGCCCCGAGCGCGTGCCGGTCGCCCCCTTCGGCGACCGCGAGGACGTTCGGGTGCCCGATCGTCGCGCGCTCTTCAGCGGAGGTCAGGACGACCGCTACGCTGTCCGGTATCCGTTCGCCCGGAAGAAGGCTCACCGACGGGAGGCGCCGTTCCCTCAGGAACCCCGCGAGCTCATGGTAGAGCCCAGGGTCCCGGGTGACGAGCGCTACCGAGCGGAGTCTCACCGATCGACCCGACGGCGCTTTAGCGAATTAACCTTGCGCCCGAGCGTGCCGGTCTGTCTGCACTGCGGGGAGATCGCGCCCGAGGGGGCGCTCTTCTGCGGGAAGTGCGGCTACACCCTCCCGCAACCGGGGACCCCTCCATCCGCTGCCGCCCCGGCTTCGAGGTCAGCCACGCCTGCGCCCGCCCTGGGAGCCACCCCTGTCCCGCGGGTCGGACTGGCCGCAGCCCCTCCGCCCCCGGCACCGTATGTCGTCCCGGTCCCGGACGGAGCCCTGTCCCCTCTCCCTCCTCCCCCGAACGCCAAGTACTGCGTCCGGTGCGCGACCCCGATCGCCCAGGCGGCGGTCTACTGCCCGGTATGCCAGCAGCCGCAACCGTGAGAGGGGGCGGGCGCCGCGGTCGACGGACCGCCGCGATGGTCCGCATCGCCGGAGAGCGGATCGCGGACCTCCTGTCCCTGGCCGAGAAGGAGGGGACGCGCGGGGACCTCGACCTCGCCGATCGCTACGTCCGGCTCGCCCGCCGCATCGGGATGCGCTACAACGTCCGCTTCCTGCCCGAGTACGCCGAGCTCTACTGTCGAGGATGTTCGAGGTTCTGGATCGAGGGGCGTACCGTCCGGACCCGTCTTCGGCGCGGCATCCGCGTGAGAACCTGTCTCGTGTGCGGGCGTGAGAGGCGGGTGCCGTACGGCGCCCGGGTGCGCGCGGTCGGTTCGCGTCCGCCCGTCCGCCGTCGCTTCCCGGTGACGCGCGAGGTAGCGCTCAGCGGAGGCACGGCGCTGCGCGCCGCATCGGAGCTGATCCCGCCCGAGCGCGCACCGCAAGGAGATATCCCCGGGGCTCGTGGAGCCATTGAGCCGGGGTGGCCGAGCGGCCAAAGGCGGCAGACTCAAGATCTGCTCTCGCAGGAGTTCCCAGGTTCGAATCCTGGCCCCGGCAGATTCGAACCGGGCGAACGCGCCCGGAGAGGGAACGGAGGCGGTAGGACACCGTAGCCCGGCCGTAGCTCAAGTCCCGGTCATTGGATCGCATCGGTCCTGTGTCCTCAAGCTGAGGCTGAGCTCGAACTCCGAGCTCGAGTCCCACAGGTCTTGATCGGTCGAGCAAGCGGGGCAGCTCACAGCACGTCCGGCGGCCAGCCGAGTCGAGGTTTCTCGGCTATCGAGGCGTGATAGTCCCAGTACCTCCCGTCGACGTCTCGAAACCCATACTCTCGGGCGAGGGCGCCTACCTCGAACACTCTGCCGCTCTTCTCCTGCACACGGGGGTCTCTCGCGAGGTGGACGACTGCCCGGCCCACGTACTCGGGGGACTGTGCTTCCCGTTCGAGAACAGCTCGGGGTACATCGGCCATCCGCTCGGTGCGGGTCCACCCTGGGGATACCCCGACGGCCGCGATCTTGCTTCGCCGTAGCTCCAGTGCGAGGCCGTACAGCATCCGTCCGACCCCGGCAGAGGCAACATCGAAGAACAGGTCGCAGAGGTATCGGTCCCGGTTCCACCAGAGCGTGTTGACGATGAGCCCTCCCTTTCGCTTCATCATCAGGGGAAGCGCGCAGTAAGTCGTGGCGAAGGTCGCCCGAAGGTACGAGTCGAACATGCGGTGCCACCACTCTTGGAAGTCGTGTTTCCAGAAGGGGAACCCGTCGTACGTGACGATCTGCTGCCTCCCTTCCTCTCCTCC
>DATJVA010000119.1:0-3569 GCA_035502015.1 Thermoplasmata archaeon
TCTTGGGCCCGTAGCTCAGCTCGGTAGAGCAGGCGGCTCTTAACCGCAAGGTCAGGGGTTCGAATCCCCTCGGGCCCGCTCCAGCGTTAAGTTCGATCCAGCAGTTGGTTCACGTCTCGTAGGTCGCGGACCATCTCGCAGGGTTCCGGTGGGTCACCGCCGCTTCGGTTCAGCCAGATCGCGCGGAGTCCCGCCCGTTTCGCGCCGAGGTAGTCCGCCTCCCAAGAGTCGCCGACATGCACGACCTCTTCCGCCGAACACTGCGCGCGGTCGAGGCTCAATCTGAAGATACGAGGATCGGGCTTCTCCGCGCCAGCCTCTTGGGAGTAGGTGACCGTGGAGAAGCGTTCGCTCCAGCCGAGTCGACGCAGGGTCTCCGGCAGCAGTTCGGTGTTGTTCGACACCAGATGCAGTGACAACCCTCGCCGAAGGAGTTGATCCAGCACCTCTTCGGTCTCTGGATACGGGCGATGCCATCGAGGTGCCGTGACCGCTTCGTGCAACTCCCTCAGGATTTGGCCGGACGGATCCCTAATCCCGAGGGCAGCGAGGTCCCGTGCGTTGTATTCCTCTACCAGACCCGGAGGACCACCGATGTACCGATTCAAGAACGGCCCAATTTCGCGGTCCACTTTCTCGTACGCGCTCTCGAAGGAGTCACGATCGAGAGGGATCGAGTGGACCCGCAGCACTTCCTCCCAGATGGGGTACGCATCCCGGAGGCTCGAAACTAGCGTACCCCCGAAATCGAACAGCACAGCACGAATCTGGCCTGACCCGCCCACGCTTTCGGCGAACCGTGCGACCTTCAAGAAGGGAACGCCACTCTGCCTATCCCGGCACGGAACAGGTACAGAGGGATCCGAGCGCGTGTGCCGTTGAACCCCACCGGGCCCTCTGTCGTACCCCGGCGGGCGCACCTCAACGGATTCGACCCGACGCGTTGAGAACGCGGAGCGCGTTCAGGGTGATCACCTCGTTGGGACCGTGATCCCCCCAGTCGACAACCTCGGTATTGGCGGCATCCGCGGGGCCGCCGTGCCAGAAGCGTCCCTCCGCATGCCAGGTGCCGTCCGCCGGTCGTTCCCCGTCGTGAGGTCTCACATGGCAGCGCCCGGGGCCGACGTATCGATGTAGGCGACGATCGCTCCGGGGTGTCGCCACCAGTAGTACAGAATGACCCCCACGACGACGACCCGGGCGTAGATCGAGAGACCCATCATCCAGGAGGTGACGGTAACGGTGAAGCTACCGCCCTCGAAGTACGTCACCACCTGCGAACCGAGGAAGCCCAGCTGCCCCTCGATCCAAGGGCCGAGATTCTCGTGGAAGCCGAAGATGAGGTTCCCGATGAAGAAGTACCCGACGTCGTTCATCAGGGAGACCATGAGTCCGAGGCTCGCGGCCAAGGGCCATGACCGCCAGCCCTCGAACACGATCAGGACCCCGAACGGCGCCATGTAAGTGAGGATCAGCCAGATCCCGTAGGCCGGGACAGACTTTCCGTAGAGGTCGATCCAGTTGATCAGGATCAGGCCGTAGAAGGCCGAGAAGAGGACGAGCTTCAGGAGAACGAACTGGCGGGGGTCGGTGGGGTGGAGACCGGTGACGACCGTCTCCACGCCGGTGACGAGAAGGATCACCCCGACGAGAATGGCGAACCCGGCGAGGGCCAACCCTTCGAACGATATCGCGACGACGACCAGGAAGACGATCAGCGCCCCGGTGCTCATGAGCGACCCGCGCAGCCACAGTGGAGCGGAGACCCGAGCCGCCTGAAGGATCCGGCCGAACGCGAGAAGGACCAGGACCGTAGCGAGGAGGAACGCAGCCGCCGTCCCCGCGAGGTTCGGGTCAAGCACCGCGAACGCCGTGATGCAGAGAGCGAGCAGGCCGAGCCCTACCAGCCCCCACGCACCGACCGCTCGCCGCCAGAACGGATGGGCCCTCAGCTCGAACCAGTTCTCCGAGATCAGGCGTCCTCCCGCGAGCACCGTCTGGGCCGAGATGATCACCACTGTCGCACCGAGCAGCAGCAGGAGTCCATTCAGAGAGGACTCGAGGGTGGCGAGCACGACGACCGCGAACCCGACCGAGAACAATCCGAGGAACACCTGAGCGCCGCGCCCCACGTTCCGACGGAGACGAAGGGTCCGGTCCGAAGGACCCGCGGGGCTTCCCGAGGGGACCGCTTCCGGATCCGGTGAGGCCGGGTCGGGACGAGAAACCGCCGCGGATACAGACTGTGCCACGGGGACTTCGGCCGAAGGCTCGTCGGTCACGTCCTATGCCTTCCGCGTCCCCTTAGGCACGTAGTCGAAGAATCTCTCGGTGACACCGTTGCATGTCCATTCGGAGCGTAGCCGGGTCTTCTTCTCGACCCGCCGGAGCTCGGAGAGCAAGGCCCGGTTCAGTTCTCGAGCGCTCGCACCCTGCAGCGTCGCCTCCACTCGGAACTCGCCGGGAGAGTCCCCCGGAGAGACCGTGCCCGCCGCGATGGCCCGCTCGAGCACTGGACCGACGACGGTCGGGTCGGCGGTGCTCACCCGCGCGCGAAGCCTGTACTGGTTCGCGGTCACGCCGCTCACGCCCCGTAGCGGCACGGATTGAAGGGGTTTGACGCTGTGGGGGGATGAGCCGCACGAGTGGCCCCCCGCGGAAGTGTTCCAGCGCCGGAGTTCACTCGCCGTGCAGCCCGTTTCACCTCGGGGTTTTAGACTTCCTCCGAGAGTGATTTCCCCGAACGACCATGCAGGCCCAGGGAGTCTGGAAGGGCGGATTCGAGACCCAGCTCGAGGATGGTCGGGGACACGTCGTCACGATCGACGAACCGGTCGAAGACGGCGGCGCGAACCGCGGCACCTCGGCGCACGAGCTCCTGCTCCTCTCTCTGACCGGTTGCATCACGACGATCTTCCACATCATCGCGGAAAAGCGCAAGCTCGCCTTCGAAGGATTCACGGTGAAGCTCAAGGCCGATCGAGCCCGGGGCGTCCCGACCATCCAACGGGTCCACGGCACGGTCGAGATACGGACCGCGGCCCCCCAGGAGGAGGTCGACACGGTCCTCCGGCTCACGCTCAAGACCTGCCCGGTCGGCGCGCTCTTCGACCGCGCCCACGTTCCGGTCGAGGTCACAGCGAAGGTCGTGCCGCCCTAGGGGACGACCTGTTATCCGCGCACCGCGCGTCCCGGGTCGCACGATGAAGGTCGAGGTCTGGGCCGACGTCGTCTGCCCGTGGTGCTACATCGGCCGTAAGCGGTTCGAGAAGGCGCTCGCCGACTTCCCGGGCAAGGAGTCGGTGGAGGTCGTGTATCGAAGCTTTGAGCTGGACCCCGGCGCTCCGACCGAGGTCGACATGTCGCTCGACCAGTTGCTCGCGGCAAAGTACGGGCTCTCGGTCGTGGAAGCGCACGCGGCGAACGAAAGGGTGACGAAGACCGCGGCCGCCGAGGGACTCGTCTTCCATCTCGACCGGGCGCGGCCCGCCAACACGCTCGACGCCCACCGTCTCCTGCAGCTCGCCACGGTTCGGAGGCTCCGTCCCGCGGTCGAGGAGCGGTTCCTC
>DATJVA010000120.1:0-7548 GCA_035502015.1 Thermoplasmata archaeon
GACGAACGGGTCGTACCTCTTCACAATCCCCAACGTTCTCGACTACGTGCCCCAGGTACGCTCCGGAAGCTTCCGAGTGGCTGGCGCGGGACAAGTCTTCGTCATCCCGTTCGTACGCGCCTCGGTCCCGGTCACGTTCACCGTCTCCGGGCTGCCGACGAACGCCGCGTGGTCGGTTCGTCTGGGGAACAACAGCACTGCCCTGACCTACGACATCTCCGCCGGTTTCCGCGAGCCCAACGGGACCTACCAGTTCAACGTGAGCGCTCCGTCGGGGTTCGTCGCCGTCCCGTCGCACGGCTGGGTCAACGTCTCGGGAACGCCGATCAACATCTCGGTCAAGATCGTCTCCCTGGCACCGGCATCGACCCCTCCTCTTTGGGACCTTGCCTTTCCGGCTCTTCTCGTCACTGCCGTGGCCGCCCTGGCGGGGTACGGAACCTTCCTCCTGATCGGGGCTCGCCGACGTCGCCGATCGGGGGCGAAACGCTGATCGGCGTCGCCCCGGCCGTGACCCTTCCGCTGGCCTGGGCATTTCCTTCGGTCCCGGAGCTCGATCGAGTCGCGCATTTCCTCCGGCCTTTCGGGGTGCCGATAGGGGCGGTCCTCGTCGGGGTCGCGCTGGGTCTCCTGCTGTACCTTGTGTTGAGGTCCCTCGGGTCGCGCCCCTCCACCGAGGGAGCCGGCACGGTTCGGGTCTCCCTGGTTGACAAGGGAAGCCCCGGGGTCGTGGAGGGTTCACTTCAGGGAGATTCGGGAGAGCCCGGGACTCCGGTTCGACTCTTTTCTCGTGATGAGGAGCGGACAATCCGAATGTCCGGAGTCGGAGAGTTTCCTTCGGTTCCGGGACGGCGAGCGCTGCGGTTTGTGGTGGTTCTCGCCGGCCTTTTCGCGCTCCTGTCGGTTCCGCTGCTCCTCTACTATCCTGAACTCTTCGGCGCGTACGATCATCTGGTCGCGCTGGTCGGCGAGTTCCTCTATTGGCCGCTTGCGTGGCCCGGCGTTTACGCGGTGAACCTCCAGGCTCTCGTCGTCCCCGACTACATCTTCCCGATGTACCTCGCCTTCATGAGCGCCTTCGCCGTCGCGTCCGGTCTAGCGTTCAACCGGCCGCGCTACACCACGCTACGCCGGCTCCTCGCCCTCGCCACCGTTCTGATCTACGTCGGGGCAGAACTGGTCCTGGACGCGCTCTTCTTCACGGTTCCCGGCAGCACGCTCCGGAACTTCGCGCTACTGGCTCGCGTCCTGACGGGAGGCATGTTCATGGCGTTCCTGACATTCTGCGCGTTCTACCTGCCCCAACCTCAACGGATCACGCCCCGGTTCCCGCGCGACCGGCGGGCCATCGCCGCCTTCTTCGGCCTCGGGATCGGCGCGGTCGTCCTCTCCGCGGTGGTCCTGCTCATCACGCTAGAGCTCCTGCGAATCCGGTCCATCGTCTTCGGCTTCACGCTGCTGCTGTTGCTACCGGTCCTCGCGATCCCGGTCTTCTGCGCGTTCGCTCGACCGCTCTACTTTCGATACCTTCGACGACACCCGCTGCCCCCGCTCGCAGTCTATCATCCTTCGGTCTCGGTGATCATCCCGGCGTACAACGAGGAGGCGTGGATCTCCGAGACGATTGCGTCGGTCGACCGGGCGGCCGCCGATTACCCCGGACTCGTGCAAATCGTCGTGGGGAACGACGGGTCGACCGACCGCACACCGCAGCTGGCCCGGGAGGCGGTCCGTCGGCTGGTTCACTCGAAGGGGTTCGTCGCCGACCTTCCCCACGGAGGAAAGTCGAACGCGCTCAACGGGGCGCTGGCGCTCGCGACCGGCGAGATCATCATCCGCTTGGACGGGGACACGATCATCGCGAACCCTCCCGGTTTCGCGAAGATGATCCCGCACTTCGCCGACCCGGAGGTCGGCGGGGTCCAGGGAGCCGTCCATCCGCGCCAGCGCTCGGGATGGACCCGCAAGCTCCGCGCGCTCGAGATCGCGTGGCTCCACTACATGCTCCGACCGGCGGGGATCGCGACCCGGTCCGCCGAGGTCCTGGACGGGCTCTTTTCGGCGTTCCGACGGCAGGACCTCGTCGAGCTCGGTGGGTGGGTGCCGTGGAACGGCGAGGACTCCGAGATCTCGATACGGATCCAGCGGCTAGGCTATCGGATCCGTCTCGAACTCGGAGCGCTGGCGCTCGAGGATGTGCCCCCCAACTACGATACCCTTCGGCGCCAGCGCGTCCGCTGGTCCCGCGGGATCGTCATGGCGAACGGGCAGCACTACCTTTCCCTGCTGGGCCCCACTCCGGAGTTCGCGGGGCTGGGCGTCCTGTTCTGGTTCCTCTTGGTGATGCGCTCCGGGGTTCGCAGCCTCGTCTACGTCTACCTCGTCATCCTGATCCTGATCCTGGGGGTCCCCGGGCTGATCTACACGCTCATCCTGCTCCTCATCGCGACCGCGATTCGGGCGGTGCCGATCGGCTACTTCCTCATCAAGATGGGTCGGCCCGACGTCTTGCCGTGGATCCCGTTCTTCCCGATCGGGAACATCATCAAACAGACGTTCCGGTTCGAAGCGTTCGGCACGATGGGACCGCAAGCGACGCGCGAGTACTACTGACGGTGGGCCGGACGGCCCCGACCCGTCCGAGCAACACGGCCGGCCGGTCGACCTAGCCCTTCGCGTCCGGAGGTCCGTTCGTGGCGCGAGGGGCGGTAGGGCGGTTCTTGCGCTGGCGGTAGACGAGCGCGCCCACGATGGCGACGGCGGCCGCGATCACGACGGCGATCAGGAGCCGGTCGAGAAGCGGTAGCGCGAGCAACTGCCACAGGAGGCCTCCCGAAATGCGTGGGATCTTCACCTCCAGCGTCTGACGGTACGTCCCTCCCCCGGAGTCGTTCACCCAGACGGTGACGGTGAAGGTTCCGGACGACGGGAAGGTGTGGCTCGGCCGGGATAGGGATGACGCGCTCCCGTCGCCGAACTGCCATGCGTAACGGTACGGGCTGGTCCCGCCGGTGACCGTGGTGGAGAACTGGATCGTCCGCCCCGACGTCGTGGAGGTCGAGGTCGAGCTCGCGGTGAACGAAAGGGCCGGATTCACGGTGAGCGGGAGAACGGCCGACCACGATGCTCCGACGGCGTCCGTTACCACGACCGTGACATTCTGCGACCCCGACATCGTGGGCCGGAACGAGGTGCGCGCTCCGACGAAGGTGGTTCCGCCGGGAAGTGTCCACGTCATCGTGTAGGGAGAGGTGCCGTTCGAAGCCGTCGCAGCGAGAAGGGTGGGAGTATCCACGTCGAAGACCCTCGGACTCACGGTCGCCGAAGCCGTCAGCGGTGGATGCACCGGGATCGTCGCTCGGACCACGACCACGCTTCCGGTTCCGTCCTGGACCGTGAGGACGACGCCGGCGGTGCCGACCGATGCGAACACGTGCGTTACGTTCTGCCCGAAAGAGTCGGTCCCGTCGGAGAAGGCCCACGTGAAGTTGTACGGGGCGGTTCCGTTCGGCTGCGCCGAGAAGTTCACGGGGACGTTCTGGTCGGCCGCGGTCGGGGGCGCGAATCCCGCCGAGAACAGGAAGACCGAGACGCGGAAGGCGCTCGTCACGACCGGTGTCCCGTAGCCGTTGGTCGTGACGGTGGACCGGTTCTGCACGCCGTAGAGGTCGGTAACGGTGAGCTTGGCGAGATACGTCCCGGGGGTGCGATAGACATACGTTCCGTTCCCACCGGCCACCCCGCCGCCGTCTCCGGTCGTCCACGTCACCGTGGGGACGGTCCCCCCCGTCGCGTTCGAGAAGAAGCGTACCGTCTCGTTGGTCTCCACGGACCGATTCGTGGTCGACAAGTCGCTCGGAGCCGGCAGGAGATTCGAATGCGCCACCAGGGACGGTTCGAAGACCCACTCCTGCGGCGTGGCAGGCCCGGAAGCGTTCCCGCCGATCAGCAGTTCGTGCAACCGGCTCGAGGCGCCGTTCGGGACGCCCGCGATCGCGGCGCCCCATCGCGCGGGAGTGGGCAACGTGAGCGCTGAATCGTTCGACCACCCGTAGATGTCCGTCCGCCACAGTTGGTCGCAGATCGCCCCGGTGCGGGTGATCCCCCCGTAGAGGTAGAGACGCTGCGTCGCGTTGTCCCAGAAGAACTGGGCGAACGACCGGCTCGCGTTGGGATAGGGGCCTCCGACGAACGTGCCGGTGATGTTGGTCCACGCTCCTCCGTAGAAGACCCACGTTTGGTTGCTGTCCGCATGGGAGGAATCGAGGGATCCCCCGTAGAGAACCGCGGTTCCGGGCCCGGGTCCGACGAGCGGGTCGTCGGCGAGCGCCGCTCCCGAGACCGCGGGGGGACTCGTTCCGGACGCCGCGGAGAGGTTGTTCCAGCAGGGGTGCGCATAGGCCGTCCAGCACGACGTGCTGTTCTCGAACGCCCACGTCTGGTCCGACTCGGACGTGCACGAGCGGTCCTCGCAGCCGCCGAAGAGCAGCGTGGCGTTCCCGCCCCAGTTGGTCATCGTCGCGTTCGAAAGTCCCGGAATGGGACGGCTCGGGTCAACGGACGCGGTGGCGGTCAGGTTGCTCCACGACCCTGCCGAGAACACCCAGGTGTCGTTGAGGGGACACGCCCTTCCGGGGTCGCAACCCCCATAGAGCACGACGGCCTCGACGCCCGCTTGGCCATCGTAGGCCATGGCGGCCCCGTACCGCGCGGGAGGCGCGTGCGCCGGGTCCGTGACATTGACCCAGTTCCCCGACTCGAAGAGCCAGGTCTGGTTCGTTACCCCGTGACCGTTCGAGCCGCCGAAGAACACCGCGTCCTGGTCGGCGGGATTCCAGACGATGTCCCCGAGGAACGTCGTGGGAGGAAGGGCCCCTCCCGCGGTCGACTCCTGGAACCCGAGGACCGGCCCGACCGGCGAGGACGCGCTGGGGGTGGACGTCACGATGCATCCGGCGGTGAGCGGACCGACCTCGCGGCAAGAGACGGGTCCCGATGCCGCCGGTCCTTGGCCACGATCGATCTCGGCGACCGCACTCGGAAACGCGACTTCCTCCAGAAGGTCCCGCGGCAGCGACCCCGGGCCTACTCCGGATGAGTTGGCCCCGGGACCCAGCGGCATTCCGAGCGAACTGAGGACGACCGCGGCCCCTACGAGCAGCGAGACCGCGAGAACCCGCGACACCGGGAGCGTGCGCCTCTGGCCCACGACCAACCAACTACCGGCGCTCTATAACGCACGAGGTCCCGGCCGCGCCCCGCGGGGCTCGGCTTCCCGCCCCGGCGGAATGCCGTCCGCGGCATCGGAGGGAACCGGATCCCTTCGCCGCCGGCGGTCGACACCCCGTCAGGGACGCCGGGATGCGAGGAACGTCTGGTGGTGATGGGGGCCCTCGTACCGGGCGGCGGCGAATCGGCAGAGGCCCTCCGAATTCGGCTCGCAGCTGCCGCAGGTTCGAAGCGCCGGCACCGGGGCTCGGGTGCGGTCCTGGCGAACTTGGTCCATCGCCACCTTGAGCCAGCGGGCCTCCGCATCTCCGTACGGGATCTGGACCCACCCCTCGTGGACCCCGCCGCCGGATTCGTCCCCGTAGTAGACGACCCCGAACGAGGGCCGGCGGCCGAAGGTCGCCTCGACAAGGCGGCACTCGGCGATTGCCTGGATCGTATCGAAGAGGCGCCCGTGGGCCTCGTGGTAGCCGCCGAACAGATGGGTTTCCTTGTACTCGAGCGGAAAGAGCGCCCCGTCAGCGCGGCGAACCACGAGGTCGGGGCGGCCCGCGATCCCCCACGACGGGTCGACCAGCGTCGAGTGTCCGTTCGAGAACCTCGGGTCGATCTGGACCCGGTCGGGGGGGAACAGCATCGGGAGATCGTCCTCCCCAGGGTCCTCGTAGACGAGCCGGTCCCCGTCGTCGAACAGATCGAGCCGGCCCTCGTTCACCGAGATCTGGCCGAGCGGTGGCGAGAAGAGCGGCGACTGCCGGAGCGGGACGACATCGAGCGGCGTGCGCACCGGCCCGAGCGCACCGGTCTGACGCTGCACGCGCATCGCATGCACGAGCTCCATCTCGTGGGGGCACCGGAAGTAGGTGACGAGGTCGTGTGGGGTGAGATGCTCCGGTGCCGCGAGCGTGGACGGGGCCAACATCCCTCGGGGCTCGCGCCCCGGCGCTATGAAGCTGTGCTTTCAGCGGAAACTCCCGCTGGTCCGCTCGGTTCCCCCGACGTGCGGGGCGAGGGCGTGCCGTCGGATCTCCTGACGGCGCGGTTCGGGGAGGCTCGAGCGGGAGAGCAGGGCGTCCAACAGCTCGCCGTCCGGCCCGAGACGGCGGATGACCTCGGTGATCGCGGCCGCCTCCTTCGCCCGATGCTTCTCGTGCGCGCGAACCAAGGCGTACTCCGGCCGCGTCACCCGTACCGGGCGCTGGTCCACGGTCGCCGTCAGCAGTCGGACGGGCTCGAGACGGCCGCCCCACTCATCGAACGGGGTTGGCGGTCGGGGCTCGATCGGAACCGACCACTCGACGCGCGTCCCCTCCTCGAAGGTACCGACGAACGCGCGGGCTCCCCGGACGATGCCGACCCCGGGCCAGTCGGTCGCGGCAATCGGCTCGATGAGGTACTCGGCGAGCAAGGACGCCAGTCGGTCGACGCCCACCCTCGTTGTGCCGAGGTCGATATCTCGCGGCTCGACCCGGGCGCCGAGCAGCCACGCGGCGGTCGAACCTCCCACGTACCAGCCGACCCTGTCCTGGTCGAGCGGGCCCGAGATCCGTCGGACGACCTCCTCGAGCGACGTGCTCACGCGGGCGGGGACCTGGTCGTACGCCTGGTCGATCATCGCTTGGAGCACGAAGCGGTTCCGGTTGTACGCTTGTCGGGCCCGCGCGATGTCGGAGAATCCCAGCAGGAACCGACGGTGCCAGCACTTCGGACCGCCGAACATGCAGGGCGTTGGCGGATGGACGAATCCGAAGACATCGAGCGGACCCTTCGGCGGCCCGTTCGCGTCGGTTCCCCCGTCCTGGGCGTGGTAGGTGACCGAGCTGCGGTCACCGTCCCGGTCGAGCGACAGTTGGTGGAGGAATCCCGCCCCGAGGTCGGGGCCGGAGAGGAGTTCGCTCGTCATGGCCCGTCGGGCGGGGGACGACCCGTCTCCTCCGCGTCGGTCAGCTCGGCGGGGGGCGAATTTCGAGCGCCGCCGGGAGCGGGATCTTGGCGACCGTCACGTCCACATGGTGGTCGCCCCGGCGGGCGTGGAGGTAGGTGCCGCTGGGGAGCGACTTCCATACCCCGGGCTCCCCATCGAACGGCTCCGACCCCACGACGACGCGATGGGCCGCGGACTGGTACGTCATCTCGTAGTAGCGGCGGGTCGAGTCGAACAGGCCGGTACCGTGGTCCCCGGTCCACAGGCAGAACGCCCAGAGCTCGTCCGGTCCCCGGGAGAACAGGACGTTGAGTCCCGAGAACGCCGGGATGGCCGGCTTCCGGAGACCCTCCCAGACTCGGACGAGGTCCTCGACCGTATGCACGTAACCGACG
>DATJVA010000121.1:0-3491 GCA_035502015.1 Thermoplasmata archaeon
CCGCTCGTGAGCTCGCGCTCGGTCGCCTCCTTGAGGATCTCGTTCGCACGGGTCTGGATCTCCCCTTTCAGCTTGAGCTCCGAGCAGAACCGCTGGATGTAGTCCTGCGGTTTCGTCGGCATCAGCTTGAGGTGCAGCTCGCGCGTCATGAACCGGTACGTCCGGCCGATCTCCTTTCGGCCGATCCGCGACTTCGAGGCGATCTCGTCGAGGGTCCGAGGCACGTTGCACTGGCGGCAGCTGCCGTAGAGCGAAGCGGCGACGACCCCTTCGATCGAGCGTCCCCGGATAAGGTTCCGGTTGACGGCCTTGCGGTAGATCATCGCGGCGGTCTCCCGAACGTTCCGAGGAAGGGCCATCCCCGAGGCGATCCGGTCGAGCTCGGCGAGCGCGAACGCGAGGTTCCGCTCGGTCGCGTTCGAGACGCGGATCCGGCGCTGCCACTTGCGGAGTCGGTAGAGCTGGGCGCGGTTCCGGGTGGGGATCGACTTGCCGTACGGGTCTCGGTTCTTCCAGCCGATCTCGGTCGAAAGCCCCTTGTCGTGGATCGTAAGGGTGGTCGGCGCTCCCGTGCGGGCCCGCTTTTCCCCCTGCTCGGCGTCGAACGCCCTCCAGTCCGGTCCCTGGTCGATCATCGACTCCTCGAGGACCAGGCCGCACTCGTCGCACACGAGCTCGCCGCGCTCATAGTCCCGGGTCAGGTGGGTGGACCCGCAGCTCGTACAGCGCGTCGGGACGACGATATCCTCGGGTCGGTCCGGGGCTTTCTCGGCGTTGGGGGTCGACTCTCCGTTCTCCACTGGCGCCATCCTTCCACTACTCCCGGACCAGGGTTCGCCCGAGCAGGGCGGCACCCTCGGTCGCGCTCGGGGTCCTCCGGGGTCGCACGGAAAGGTACGGCCGAGCGACCGGTCCGAAGACGCGAACGACTTGGCCCCGCACGGTCCCGCGGGGGTCGCTAACGAGAGTCCCCTCGGGAACGACCTCGGGTCCGGGCGCGCGAACCGTGAGATGGCCGGCCGGCGTTACCGCCAGCACGATGCCTACGTCGCGACTCCTCGGCCGAACGTCCGCGCGCGACAAGTGGTATAAACCACTTGCGATACGTATATGAGGATTACGGTCGGGGGCGCGCGCGATTCCGCGCTCGGCCGGCCGAGGAAGCGACGTCTGAGTCGTCCCCCGGCTCGGACTCGGTCCGCTCTTCGGGAGGAACGTACGGAACGTAGAAGGAAGGACGGACGGTCCTCGGCCGAGCCGCCTCGTCCTCGTTCGGAGCGCCTTCGGGCTCACGCGATTCGGCGGGCTCCGCCGGGACGCTTTCCGCCGCCGTCTTTCGGCGAAGCGGGGCCGCTGGCTCGCCGACCGGGTGAGACGCCGGCCGCGGCGAGGGAAGCGTCGTACCGACCGCCGCGCGGTTCCGTTCGTGCGTCAGCCGGTCCACCTCCGCCCAGAGCTGCTCGATCTCCTCCTCCGGGGTCCCGTATCGTCGGTCCTCGCTGATCGCGGCCCGGACCTGGGCCATGAGGCGTGCGGCGCTCGAGGCGTCGCGGGCCTTCCCTTTGATCCGCTGGAGCCGGCGCGCGAGGTTCCGTGCCTCGAGAAGGATCTCCTCCTCCTCCCGGGGCGAGAGCGGAGGGAGCGCCGGGGCCCTGGGGATCCGTGCGACGGCCCGACGCGTCTCGACCAGGCGCTGGGCCGCGGTCGGGAGGTTCTGGTCCTGGATCGCCTGGAGCAGTCGGGAGAACGAGTGGACAGCGTCGCTGACCTCTTCCCCGCGGTCCCGGGCGCCTCGGATGGAGACCCCGAGCGCCTGGGCCTCCTGGATGCAGAACTTCGGGACGGCGTCGTTCAACACGGCGAGAGCGAGCGAGGCGCTCGCGGCCGCCTTCTCTAACGAACCGGAACTGAGCGGTTCGGTCATGAGTCGCTTGCGGGGGTTTCCCACCCGGGTATCGAGGATCGCAAGGTCGACCCCGATCGTCCCGGCGACCGCGCGAAGCTCATCGGCCCGACGCAGGAGCTCACGGACCCACGTCCAGTCGGTCCCGGCCCGCGTGAGCAGAGCCTCTCCGCGCTTCAGGACGTTCATCGCCGTCCCGAGCTCGCCGTCCTCGACGGCCTGCTCGAACGTCGCCTTCACGCTGTCGGTGGGGAACGGGAGCCCTTCCGCCTCCAGGGCGCGGCCACGCTCCACGAGCGCATCGAGGCGTGGGCGCATCGAAGCGATCGAAGGAGACTCCGTCGGGGTCATCGTCCGGTCAACTCCGCCCCGACTCGGTCGAAAGGATGCGCATGAGTCGGGTCAGCGTCAGGTCGGCCTCCTTGAGCATCCGCGAGCGAAGGAATTCCGTCGCCTCGCGGATCTCGACCGCCGCGTCGTGCGCTATATCGCTGTCGGGTGGGAGAGTGCGGATCCGGGACGCGAGCGACCAGGCCTTCTTCAGCAGTCGGTCGAGCATCTCGTCCTCCGTCTCCGGCGCCGTCGGGGCCGTCGGTGCTCCGAGCGGGGTCCCGGCGGCCGACGCCGCCTGGAGCTCGGCGAGCTCACGGCGGAGCTCCTGAACGCTTCGAACGGCCTCGGGGAGGCGGCCCTTCTTGAGATGGCGAGTGGCCTCGAGGTGCAGCCGCTTCGCCACCGCGCTGGGAACGTGGTCCTCGGGGTACTGGTCGATCGTCTTCTCGGCCCTCTCGAGCTCCTCGGTGAGGGCGCTCGGCACGGCCTCGTGCAGGAGCATCAGCGTCTGGGCGGCCTCCTGGCCGAGCGCGTCGAGCGTCTCTCCCGTAAGGTTCGGTTCGCGGAGCTTCTCCCGGATCGCTTCGATCTCTCCGGTGATCTCGCCGAGGGGGATGCCGAGCTCCGCTGCCTCGCTTCGCAGCCCCTCCACCTGGGCGAGGAGACCCTGAAGCCCACGCCAGTCGGATTCGAACTGCGTCAGACGACGGTCGGTGTCGATCGCCTTGCGGATCGCCTCCTCGCGCTCCCCCGCTTCGACCGCCTGCTGGGCAGCGCGCAGGTCCTCACCGAGCGCGACCCGGGCGCCGGTCCGCTCCAACGCTTCGCGACGTTGCCCGAGCTCGGTCAACCGCCGCTGCACCAGCTCGTCCGAGTCGGCTTCGAGCCGGTTCTGGGCAGATCGGAGGATGGCGAGCGCCTCGGAGGCCCGGCCGTCGGCCTCGCTAAGGGCCGCCTGGCAGAGCTCGTTCGTGAGGTCCGGAGCGCCCCGGCCGAGCTCTCGGACCAGTTCCATCTTCGAGCGGAGGTCGCGGCTGATCGCCGCGTTCAGGTCCTGCTCCGGGGACAGCACTCTCGGAGCGGCACCGTCCTTCGCATTGGGAGGGGAGGAGGGAGTAGTTTCAGCGGACGCCGCGTTGGTATCGGCCTCGCCATCGTTCGAGCGGAGCCCCTCGATCGCGAGCCGTGTCGGGAACCCGCAGACCGAACAGTGCACCGCGGTCGATGCGATCGGTTGTTCGCAGATGGGACAGCT
>DATJVA010000122.1:0-2082 GCA_035502015.1 Thermoplasmata archaeon
CGAACGCCGCGAACCATTCGCCCGCGAGCAGCAGGACCGAAAGGCCAATCGTCACCAGGATGGCGCCGCTCCAAACGATCCGCGAACTCGTCTTCGATGGACTCGAGATGCCCTCTCGCATCTTTCTCCCTCGCAGAGAGAGGGAGAAAGGGCGAGACCGGCGCGGGGGGGACCCGTGAGCGAAGCGAACGGGGGGGACCCGCGGAGCGGAATCAGGTTGTCTGCGAAGGAGTGTCGGCTGCGTGACGCGTGCCATCAAAGCGGCCGTCAGGACGCTGCCCGGACGCGAGCTCCCGTCTGGCAAGGGCGAGGCGCATGATCCCGACCGAGATCACCGCGAAATCCTCATCAAAGTAGAAACCAGGTCTTGATTGAACACTGAGATTCTATCCAGCGGATATAGATGGGTGTTAACCTGAAGGTTGCCCTCGATTCTCGAGCGAATTCGGCAGTTGAGCGTCCTCCCCAATCCTTCAAGGAGGCAATGGGCCAGGAATCGCCGGCTGGATGTCCTCGACCAGGATCACCAGGGTGGGACGATCTCCATCGGATTTCGGAGTTCTCTCCCGAAGCACAACTTTTCCGCGGAGTTGCACGCGCATCCGTCGACTCGCTTTTCCGATCAGCGCGTCGATTAACACGGCCACGACTCGAGGAGATCTGACCGAGGTTCTCAGTCGGATCTCCTGAACCGTCGTGAGAATCGAGTGAAGGGCGACATAGTCTGTTCCGACCACGCGAAAGAGGGCACCGCAACCTCCTTCCTCGACGGGGCACCGTTCTGGCATTCGAGGATGCTCGTCCGATAACAGCTGCGGTGCCAAAGTCTCATTGCGGCACTGATGGCAGCTGAATGCTGCCAACGTAGGACGTGGTACCGGCTTACCCACCGCGACCACGGAGCCAACAACCCGGACCACGGATTCTACGTCGCTGAGGCCAAGTGTCCCGACCTCTCGGGAGAGCGGTTCCATCTCGGGGGAAATGAGTCTCGGCTACATGTCGGATTCCATCGTAGGCCACAAGTACTGGGGAGCGGTGCTGTCAGCGGGCTGTGGGGTCAGCCGTGTCCCGATGCGTCGCGGGACCGAACTGCAGCATGCTGCCAATGACCCCTGGGAGGGGACGATACCCAGGGCATGGAGAGCAGTTCGGGCGCCTCGCAAGCAGATACCTCACGCCATCCCACCGCACGCCGGGCATCACCAGTGATCGAGCTAGCCCCTGACCTGAAGGAGGCGTTGCGTCCCTGGATCGACGTGGACGCAGTCGGCCCCGCGGAGTTCCAATCCTGGCTCCGATCGATTCTCCCCCTGATCCCGCGTCCTCGTTCGTCCGGGCGGAAAGCATCCGCGGACCCAGCCGAGAGGATTCAGGAGCTGGCCGCTGCACTATCGGAGTGTTCCAGCGACCGCGCCCGAGTTCACTTCCAGGCCGCGGAGTACTATCGAGAGAACCAAGCGCTCGCTCGGAGGATGAAGGTGTTGGAGACATCCCTTCGGTCGACTTCGCCCGGCCGAGCCCGGACCGAGGCTCCGGAAGAGGATCCCGAAGCAGAGAGAGCCAGCCGGCGCTACCTCCCAAAGGGAGAACCACAACAATGACGGAGAGTGGTTCCGTGGGACCCGCGACATCGGGTCTGTCTTCGAAGTCGCATGAGAATGGCATTGAGCGAATCGTCGTGGGATTCGACGCCTCGCCATCGTCCGCGCGCGCCAGCCGCCTGGCCCTTTCTCTCGCCGCCCCGCGGTCGGGGCGCATTTGGTTCGTTCATGTTTCGGAGGCAGACCGTCGCATGGCCGAGCCGTTGACGGATGAAGAGCGGGACGTCCCATCACGCGCGATCCTGCGGGCGATGGAGGCGTTGGTGGCAGAAGCGAAGAGTCGAGGACTACACGCGGCCGCGCTCACTCGGGAAGGTCCGGCGGCCGACGTCCTGCTCGGGGTGGCACGTGAAGTGAACGCCGGGCTCATCACGATGGGGACTCGCGGTCGCGGTGACCCTAGCCGAGCCCTACTGGGTTCGGTATCGGCGCATGTCGTTGCCAACACCCACGTTCCCGTGATGGTCGTTCCGTAGAG
>DATJVA010000123.1:0-10024 GCA_035502015.1 Thermoplasmata archaeon
CGAACGCCGCCTGCACGGGTGGGATTTATGACCCATCTACGTCCTGTCTCCGCCTGTTGTTGTGGCTGACATTCCGGTGACCCCGTCGCCGCCCCGTCGGCAGCCCCGGCTGCGGTCGGGGCTGCCGCTGATCGCCCTTCTGATCGGCGCTGCGGTCTATGCGGGGATTCTAAGCTATTTCTCGTATCTTCGATTCGAGAGCTTCAACAGCTCGATCAACGACCTCGGGTTCTACAATCAACTGTTCTGGATCACGCTCCACGGGGGACCGAACGCATGGGCAACCTACGCTCAGACCAGCTTCTACGCATCGTATCCATGGCAGACGTCCACGTTCTTCCTCCTCGTGCCGGTCTACGCGGTGTTCCCGTCTCCGGTCACGCTCCTGGTCGCACAATCGATCGGGATCTCGGTCGCCACGGTGCCGATCTACCTGCTCGCAAGGAAGTACGGCCTCTCGGGATGGGAGGGGTTCGCGCTCGGGGGTTGCTACCTCCTGAACTTCCAGGTCCAGTCCGTGAATCTCAACGACTTCCATCTGCAGGCGTTCTACCCGCTCACGTTCTTCTCGATGGTCCTGTTCTACGAATACGGCTGGAGGAAGTTGTTCCTTGTAGCGGGGGTTCTCTCGCTGGCGACCAACCCGTTGACGCTCGTCCTGACGTTCTTCTTCCTGGGAGCGGTGCTGCTTCGGGAGTGCTCACCCGGGCTCAGTCTATCGAAGCTCCTGCATCGGACCCTCGATTGGCTCCGGGCGCCGAACGCCTTCGTCATCCTGTTCGTGATCGGGGTCGCCTTCGGGGCATTCGAGCTCTGGGCCGGCCTCGTCGGAGCGTATCACGTCGGAGCCTCGTCGGTCCAATCGGGATGGCCAGGGTACTTCTCCACCGGTCCGAACCGCGCGATCTTCCTGATCGCCACGTTCGTCCCGTTCTTGGCGGTCGCATTTCTGGTCCGCGAGACCCTCGTCCTGATGATCCCTCTCGCCGCGTTCCTTGCGCTTGCCGACATCAGCTTCTTCTATCCCTACATCGGCCGGCAGGACCTCCTCGAGTTCCTTGTCGTGGCGCTCTGGGGGCTCCTCCTGTACGCGAGCCGGCATCGCGAATGGCATATCCCCGATCGAGCCCGTCGCGTACTCTCGCGTCGAAGAGCGAGACGATTTCGGTTGCCCCACAGCGCGTCTCCCAACCTCACGGTCACAACGACGATCGTCACAACGGCGGTCTGCTTCATCGCGCTCTCTCCGCTCAGCCCCTGGAACGTGATCCCTCGGTACGTCGCCAACCTCAACGAGACGCCGTCCAACATCCTCACCGTCACGCCGTCCGACCGGTTCCTATCATCGGCGATGGCGCTGATACCGTCCAACGCGTCCGTGCTCACGCAAAACAACATCCCACAGCTGACCGGTCGCTACGCCTTCCAGTGGGCCTTTCCCGGCAAGACTCCACCCAATCTCACCCCGGTCCAGTTCATCTTGTCGGACCAGTCGTCCGATCACTTCGCCCAGGTGTGGTACTTCTATCTTCGGCCGTACATCGAGACCGCCCTCGGCTCAGGGGACTTCGGCATTCTCGCCATCGGTTACGGGGTCCTGCTCCTCGAGCGAGGCTACAGCGGCCCACCAAGACTCGAGGGCCCACTCCCGTACCCGGCGACGGACATGACGCTCAGTTCCGGGTACTGGCAGGACGGGATCGCGGTCCATCCACCCGCCTTCAGCCTCGCCTTCTGGTACGGACCGTACGTTGACCTCCCTGCCGGCAATTACACGGCCACGTTCCGGGTGATGATCGGACCGGGAACTCCCTCGTTCGCGCAGGTCCTGGATCTTGCCGTGACCAACCAGACGGGCCTGAACCGCACCTTCCACGGGCTCCTGCCGGTCGACGTCGGTCAGTTCCCGGGCCCGTATGTTTGGACGGACCTCACCCTCAACTTCACGCTTACCGGCTTCCTGGTCGACGCCGAGTTTCCCGGTCTCTGGACATCGAACGCCGTGACGATCTACTTTGGCGGAGTGACCGTCACGGTGGGTCCGGGCTTCCGGTCATGAAGATCCTCGAGGTCTGCCCCGATTTTCCGCCGTGGGCCGGCAGCGGCGCGGCGGAGACGTTTCGGCTGCTCGCTCAATCGTGGCACGACCTAGGTCACGAGGTCACGGTCGTCTGTTCCCGGCCGACGGCCCGGGCCGGCGCTGTCCCGGCCGACACCCCGTACCGGGTCGAATGCTACCGGCTGATCGACCTCCCCGCGTCGCTTCACGAGGCGAGCTACTTCGCGCCGATGCGATGGGACGACCGACGGCGTTTTCACGAGCTGGTGAGGCGCGAAGGCGGCGAGTTCGACCGGGTCATTGTCCACGGCCTGCTCGAGACCGTCCCGCGCACCTTCCTTTCCTGGAGCCGCGGAGCTTTGACGTCGAAGCTGGTCTCGCTTCAGTACGGGATCTCCACCGCGGAGTACAGCCGTCTCCTAAGAACCGCGTCCCGCATCCTTCACATGACCCTCGGCCGGAGGCTTGTCTCTCGGATGAGGACGATCGTGGTCTTCAGCGCGGAATCCGGCTCCGAGCTCCGGAAGTACTTCGGGACCCCGAAAGGGGCCACTGTCGTCCGGCGGCGCCTCGGGATCGATGCTGCGGCCTTCGCGAGCGAGTGGGCCGCGGTCGCCCAGCCACCGTCCGTGCTTACCCAGCGGCTCGCGGGCCGTGGGATTAGGTCGCCGTTCGTCTTCGCGATTGGGCGGAACCATCGGGCGAAGGGGTTCGACATCCTCCTCGAGGCGTTCGCCCCGCTCGCCCGGGAGTTCCCCGACCTCACGCTCGTGCTCGCCGGTGAGCGCACGCCTTTCACAGAGGAGCTCGAGAGGTCGATCGTCGCGCACGGGCTCGAGCATCGGGTCCTCCTCCTGGGACGGGTCTCGTCACCGGACCGCATGGCGCTTCTCGCGGCGTGCACGGTGTTCGCCATCCCGTCGCGCAAGGAAGGTTTTGGCCTCAACGCCGCGCACGCGAGGATCCTGTCGAAGCCCACGGTCGCGACCTCCACCGGCGCCCACATTGAGACCCTGGACGGAGAGGGCCCCTTCTGGATCGTCCCGCCCGGGGATGCCGTGCGATTGCGCGAAGCGCTTCGCGAGGGCCTGCAGCGACCGTCGGGCGTATCGACGATCGACGCGACCCAGCTCGCCCGCTTCGACATCCAGTCGGTCGCGGAGGGACTTCTGCGGCTCCCTGAGGAGAACAGCGGTAGCGACTCGAAACTTCCGAGGACCATTCGACCTGCGACGGGGGCGCCCTGACCGTTCTCGGCCTCCGCCCGATCGCGCTGGTAGGGAAGGTGCGTTGGAATCCTCATATGGCGCTTCGAACATGCGATGCTCCCGTCACGTTCGAGCACATCGCGTCTGCAGGACAGGGGGTCGAGGCCCTTGGATTCCGTGAACCCGGTGGCGGAAGCCGCCGCCCGGACCTGGATCGATGAACCACTGGCCATGACCCGGTTGAGCGGTGCCGTATGAGCGAGACCCACGAACGTCCCGCCCCGGGGGAACACCGGAAGCTTAGGGTCGGGTACGTGGGGAACCTCTTGGGTAGGTATGTGATCGGTCAGTGGGGCTCGGGGTTCGTCCTCTCCGTTGCGAGCCTGCCGAGCGTCGCGTCGGTCGACCTCTTCTGCTCCGAGCTCGATGCGGGACTCGCTCGAGATCCGATCGACTACCCACCGACCGTGGTCCTGCGCCGCTCGTACGATCGCGAGCGGCCCTTCTCGATCCTGAGAACGCTCTGGGCGCTCCGCAAGTGGCGGGGAGACCTACTCGTGTTCAGCATGAACACGACCGCCTTTGGGAACCGCGCTACCTCGAACCTCGTCGGTCTCCTGATGCCGATCGTGGCGAGGGTGTTCTTCCGAAAACCGGCCGTGGTCGTCTACCACAGCTCGGTGCTGACGTCGGACGTGGAGCGGTTGGGATACACGTCCGCTTCGGACCGCGCGCGCGCCATCGCGGCGTCCGCCGTCGAGCGGCTCCTGTTCCGGACCGTGCCCACCTTCGTGCTGCTCGAGTGCTACCGGAAGCGATTGGACGAGAAGGTGCCGAGCGCGCACGCGCGGACATTCCGGAACGAGTATCTCGAGGCCCTTCCGACGATCGCGATCAATCACCTTGGCAACCCCGGAGAGGTCATCACCGGTGGCGGCGCCTCCGGTCCGGCTCCGACCCTCCTCCTCCACGGGTACTGGGGACCCCAAAAGGACCTCGAAGGGGTCCTCCCGATCCTCCAATCGCTCGCTTCCGAAGGGGTCCGGTTCAAACTGGTGCTCAGCGGCACCGTCAACCCGCACTTTCCGGACTACGTGCCGCACCTCGAGCAGCTGGTCACGAAGTTCCGGAGCATCATCTCTTCACGCCGCGGTTCGGTCTCCGAGGCCGAAATGGCCGAGGTGATGTTGCGCAGCGACCTCCTCCTCCTTCCGTACAACGCGAGCGGCGGGCAGTCGGGGGTGATGGAGATCGCGTCGTGCTTCGACCTCCCCTCGATCGTCAGCGATTTTCCGGAGTACCGGGAGAAGGCGAGGACGAAGCCGACCGTGACGCTGTGCGCGCGCGACCAGATGGCCGACGCAATCCGGTCGGCGATCACCCAGGCGACGACCCGCCCTCCGAGACAGGTCGCGCTGTGGGAGAAGGTCGCCGTCGCACAGAGCTACGTCGACCGGTTCCTCCAGGAAGCCCTCGCGGTCGCAGGACCCGGTTCCGACGGCTGACTACGCTCGGAAGATCGACTCGCTTTCGGTCAGCCGGGAGATCTGCGAGGCGGAGTGCTTACGGTAGGCGGCCCGGGAGCGCACCTCGAGGCGGCGGGCGGTCAGGAGCTGCATGGCGTAGACGAACGGGAACGCGAGCCCGCTGAGTACCTTGCTCTCACCGTTCCCGCGTTCGCGGAAGACGTACGGGACCTCCGTGACGCGCGGGTTTCGCATGCGTGCGAGGAGGAACATCAGCGTGTAGTAGCCTCGGGGAGGGTCCTTGCAGAGGACCATCGCCGAGCGACGAACTCCAAAGAATCCTGAATTGGGGTCGGAGACGCCGCGAATGGAGCGCAACGCGAACCGCGCGAGGAGGCCCGCACACCGGGAGATCAGTCCCCGGATCGGGGTCCGTGCTCCCGTCCCTCCCCCCGGCAGATACCGGCTCCCAACGACCACATCGTAGCCGGCCTTCAGTTGCTCCACCATGCGCGGAATCGCGGACGGGGGGTGCTGGAGGTCGGAATCCATGCAGATCAGGTACGGAGCCTGGGCAACGCCCAGGCCTTGTTCGTGAGCGCGGGCGATCGTCTGCGGGACGTCGTTGAACACTCCGTGGACCTCGGGGTGGCGGCTCGCGACCGCGCGAATGAACTCGCGGGTACCGTCCACGCTTCCGTCGTCGACGATGACAATCTCTGGCCGCTCGGGGAGGTAGGCGGCGATTTCGGAGAGCAGGATCGCGAGATTCTCACGCTCGTTCAGCGTGGCGAGCACGATCCCGACCTGGGGGGAGGGGTGGGGTCCGATGGGTCTCCTACCCATGTCGACGGGGCGGTCGGGAGCCGGTGTACCCGATTTCTCTGCCACGAACGTGAGATTTGCACTCCGGGGGGTGTATTTGTACCCGTGTGTCGACCCGACCGGTCCGTTTTGGACACTCTCCCAGGGGCCGCCCAGCGGGCCCGTAGGTCCCGGTCGGGCGCGCGCAACGAGTCCCCGCGGGAACCAGGCCGCTTGGTGTACTGGGGAAACCCGGCCCCCAAGCGTGGTGTCTCCTCGGGGTGGGAGGGTAGTCCCGGGGGAACCGCGTCGACGCTACTCCTGCAGGTCCAACGGAGTGATCGGCGTGGGGGTCCGGGGCCTGGACACCGTAGGGCGTTGGGGCTTCGCTGTCTCGGGAGCCTTCTGAGCATGCTGCTTCAGGACCCAGGCCACGTTCTCGTGAGGGTGCTCGAGCGCTAGGAACTCGGCGACCTCGCGGGCGCGCGGCCGGAACGCATTCCACGGCTCGGGACGGGGCGTTCTCGGAACTCGGCGTGCTTCCCACTCGTACCCGCTCATGACAATGAATGTAGATATTGCACTAAATAAATAGCTAGCTCTTAATTGCTATAGTTTCGCACGCACGACGGCCTCACTCGACGTGGCCCAGGTTGGCCGGGCCTGTCATCCGAAGGGTGTGGGACCCAGGTCAGGGCCGGGCTGTTCGGAAGGCTTCGATCTCGACCAGATCCTCACGGGTGAGCCGCAGGTCCATCGCTCCCACGAAACCATCGACCTGCTCCGGGGACCGGCCTCCGACGATCGCAGCGCTCACGGCGGGGTTGGCGAGCGTCCAGGCCACCGCGACCTCAGCGGCTGACCGCCCCCCGTGCCGCTTCCCAATCTCCCCCAGAAGCCGAGCGAGCGCGAGGTGACGAGAGAGGCGCGGTTCGCGGAAGTCGGGGTCGTGCCGGCGCCAGTCGTCGGCCGGCATCCGGGCCACGCGCTCGGCGGTCATCGTGCCCGTCAGGAGACCGCACCCCATCGGGGAGTAGACGATCACGCCGATACCATGCGACCGGGCGTAGGGAAGGATCTCTCTCTCGACGTCCGGCGCGACGAGGGAGTACGGGGGCTGGAGGGTCTCCACCGGGGCGATGGCGCCCGCCCGTTCCATCTGCTCGACGTTGAAGTTCGAAACGCCGATGTGGCGGATGAGGCCCCGGTCCTTCAGCTCGGCCAAGGTCCGCCAACCCTCCCCGATGTCCCCCTCGGGTTCCGGCCAATGGACTTGGACGAGGTCGATCGTGTCGGTCCGGAGCCGTTTTCGGCTCGCGTCGACCTCCTCGCGGATCGAGTCGGCCTTCAGGCTGTGAGTGATCCTCCGGTCCGCCGTCCACTTCAGGGAGACCTTCGTGAACACCCTCGGTCGTGCGGGAACCGTCTGAACGGCCTTCCCCACCACCTCCTCGGCGTGCCCGGTGCCGTAGGCGGGGGCGGTGTCGATCCAGTTGATCCCCCGCTCTGCCGCCCGGAGGATCGTCTGCGTCGAACGTTGGTCGTCCTGGGGACCCCAGGCGAACTCCCAGCCGCCACCACCGATCGCCCAGGTGCCGAGGCCCACCGGGGTGATCGCGATGCCCGTGCGGCCGAGCTCCCTCATGGTCCGTCGGTCGCCCCCTATCACCGTGAACGAGGCTAAATCGCTCGCGCCGCCGGGGTCACAGAGGGCGAGGCGACGAGTTCCCTCGGCGGGCTCGGATGGAAGCCCCTCGATGTCTCCGGAGGGTTCTGTAACCCACGGTAGAATGGGGCCTTTCGAAACGGTCTTTTACCGTGTGATGATACAGCACGCGCCATGTTCGCACGGAAAGTTGCGCTGGTGCTCGTGGTAACGGCAATCGCGCTCTCGGCGTTCAGCGTCGGCTCGGCGGGAGCGCGTCCGATCGCTGGGCCGGTGACAGGACCGGCCCATGCGGCTACCACCCCGACGGCCCCGTCGACCCCTGCCTCGCATGTGCCCTCCCTGTCGGCGCGAGAAGCACTCGCCCAGAAGGTGCTGACGACCACGAAGAACGACCATCTTCCGATCGAAGCCGCCTCGTTGCCCGCCCTGCTCGCGCAGCCGCGTGTGACGAACGACGTGATCACGCCGGGGTCCACTTCCCCCGCCCCGATGGGTCTCGGCGCGTACGGGGTCATGAACACGACGGGAACTGCGAGCGCCTACTCCTACACCACCTCGAGCTGGGAGGGGTCGATCACCCTCAACAACGTCAACACGCTCCTCGTCTCGAACGACGGGGCGCTCTCCACGGACGGGTCCCAGAACACGTTCGGCGTCCAGCTGAACGCGGTGATGAACAATGTAACGCTCCAGGACTCGTCGACGTACTCGTTCTGGACCCAGAATGTGCTTTACTTCAACTTCCCATCGCCCGGGGAGGTCACCTTCCTCGACAACATCTGGAACTTCTCCTCTCCGGCGTTCTACCTCGCCCCGGGGACGTTCTATTCGTATGACGGGAACCCGATCTACCCGGCGTACTACTACGATTTCGGTCCATCCTTCACGATCACGCTGCCGATCACGGTCAACCTCTACCTGAACTCGAGCGTCACGGACCTGAGCGGTATCGGGTACCCGACCGTCACGTTCGGATTCAACATCGTGAACACCGGGACGGGCGCGTCCGAGGCTTCCGGTGTCTACGATACCGTGCTGTTCAACTCGACCCTGGCCGCGGGCTCGACCCCTATCGCTCCGTATCTCGTCGACGGCTCCCAGTTCACCCCGACGGGCTTCATCCCGTGGGACGCGGAGATCATGATCGGCGGACCGGGCGGTGGGACGACCACCTCGGTCTACGGGATCAGCGGCTCGGAGAGCCTCTACTACCTGAGCGGAGGCTCGTACGTTACCCCGGCGTCCACCTGGGACGTCGGTTCGGAGACCGGCGAGACCTCGGAGGGGATCGCGGAGACCTACACCTCACCGGGAACGGTCGACCTGAGCGCCGGTCCGTCGTTCACGATGCCACTCTGGGGCTCTACTCCGGGCGGCAATGCGGGCGTTGCGACCTTCGCCGGACCGATCTCCCCGTCGAACGCGTTCGTCTTCTTCAACCAGGGGGCGGGCTTCGACGCGAACTCGGCCGGCTGGGCGCCTACCCAGACCGCGAGTTCCGTCTCCTATACGCTCCCGCCGGGGACGTACACGGTCTCGGCGATGCTCAGCGACTACACTCCGGTCCAGACGACCGTGACGGTTGGGTCGGGTGGCTCCGCCAGCCTGAACCTCAACCTGCATCACAACTACGCGGAGGGCGTCTACACGCCGCTCGACGCGTGGAACAACGCTCAGTTCGCCGCGATCTCGACCGGCGGGCACGGAACGTCCTGGTCGCCGTACCAGATCGTCAACAACCCGGCACCGGGCGGGCTCAACCCTGTCTTCGCCCAGTCGAACGACTACCTGTACCCCGTGTTCCCGGGCGTCCTGTTCGCGGGAACGACCGCTTACGCAGACCTCAACCACCCGTCGCTGCTCGGCGTGACGTATCCGTCGGGCTACGACAACTTCCTCGCCGCGTACGGGCTGCCGTTCACGAACAACCTCGGGTTCGAGCTGTTCGACGCGTCCGACATCTCGATCTGGGGGGCGCACGGGATCAGCGGCTGGTTCTTCTTCGACGACTACGGCCCGTCCGGTGGGCTTCCGCTCGCGAACGTCGTCGTCTTCGGTGGTTCGCACAACCTCATCGGGGACAATACGTTCGACAGCCAGGGAAGCTCGCTCCTCCTCGCCACCGCGGTCGGAGGTCCGACGGGGAACGTCGTCTGGGGGAACACGTTCGTCAACAGCACCGTGCTCTCTCCGGGAATGTACCCGGGCGACGGCGCGTCCAACGGCCCACCGATCGCGATCTTCGCGTTCGAGGGCGGGGACCTGATCTACAACAACTACGTCGCCACTTCGATCACCGCCTACGCGCCCGACTACAACATGTTCTTCGGGTTCCCGCAGCTCAACCTCGAGAGCTGGAACCTGCCGATGGTGGAGCCGAGACACTACGGCCAGATGTTCAACGGCTACTGGCTGACCGGAACGATCGTTCCCTCGCGGTGGCAAGGCGGGAACTATTGGGCGGACTACTTCCCGGGATTCACCCCGCTCCCCTACGATGAGTACGGGTACATCCAATCCGGTGGCGACTCCTTCCCGTACCCGATCGTCGCGTACGCGGTCATCTTCACGGTGAGCCACTGGTCCGGCTCGGTCTGGTCGGTGAACATGAACGGCGTCACGCAGACGACCTTCCTCCCCGTGCTGGTCTTCTACGAGACCCCCGGGAGCTACTCCTACACGGTCACGCTCGTCTACGGGCACGGTTCGATCACCCCGTCGAGCGGTACCGTCACGGTGGTCGACCACACGGTGGCCGTATCGCTCCACCACACGTAGTCGGGCTAGGGCGTGGGGCCGGCCTCCGCACTACCGCCGG
>DATJVA010000124.1:0-10921 GCA_035502015.1 Thermoplasmata archaeon
ATCCACTCCACCTGGTCCGCGAGGAGCGGAGCGATCTTCGATCGGTCGACGGTCGCGAGGTACTTCTCGACGACCTGCTTGTTCGAACTCATCCTCCGCCGGAACCCGGAATCCGTGATAACGCCTCACGGGAGGTGGCCCGGCCGGCTCCGCCGGTCGGTTCGGGGCGAGGGGGTCCTGGACCGTTCCCGGAAGCCGGTGCGGGAGGAGGACCCGGACCGCCCGCGCTCCCCGGCCTCTCAAGCGAACCACGTCGAGCGAGCACGGGATCGGGTTCGTTCGGGGGCCCCCGACCGGCCGGAGCGATCTACCCCTCCGCGTACCCCCGAAACGCCCACGCCCGGGCCGACATCCGGATCGGACCTCCCGATTCCCGCTCCGTCATCCTCCGGAACTCCTCCCGGATCGAGGCCTGCCGCTCCGGCGATTGAGCGGCGAGGAATTCGGGGGCCGGTCCGACGCGGAGCGTGAACGGCTGCCAGAGCTCCTCGAACGACGCGAACGATATCGCCACCTCGATCGCCGTGACCTGCGGCCGGAGGAACCCGGACCGGATGACCACGGACTCGAGCGCGGGCTTCCGGCCGAGGGGGAATCGTCTCGCCTCGTCCTGCGACTCCGACGACGGATCGACCCGAGCCGCCGCATCCCAGAACCGGCGGAGCATCGCCATCCCTTCCGCGTAATCCCAGACGTAGCCGGCGACGCAACCGCCCGGCGAGAGGAGCCCCTTCATCCCGCGCAGGGTCCGCTCGGGATCCGGAACGAAGTTGAGGACGAGCGCCGAGACGATGGCGTCGAAACGCGCCCCCGCCGAAGGCAGATGGTCCGCGTCCCCCCGAACGAACGTCACGCGGCGGTCGTCGAGCCGGCCCCGAGCGACCGACAGCTGGGCATCGGAGAGGTCCACCCCGAGGACCTCGGCGGGTCCGCACCGGGCCAGGATCTCCTCGGTGAGCGCCCCGGTGCCGCACCCGACGTCGACCCAGCGTCCCCCCCGGGGCGCGTCCAGCCAGGCGAGGAATTCGGGGGCGATGCCCCGGCTCCATCGCCCCATGAACCGATCGTAGGCGTCGCCGTCGCCCCATGGACCGGCGGATTGTGGCGCCATCGACGACGGACCCCGAGGAGAGGGCCGGGTCTCGATACCCCTTTCGGCGGGCCGACGGGGTCCCTATTTCACCAGGTCGGCGAGGTCGGATTCGAGCGTGGCCAGGTCCACTCCGGCCGGCGTGCGGTCCGCGGTGAGGAAGTCGTTCGACAGAAGCGCGTACGCCTCGTCGCAGTACGCGCTCCAGAATCCCCAGGTCATCCGCTGGAGCGCCCCCCAGGTGACGAGCACGAGGCCCTGGGGGTCGTACGCGACCACCGGGACGGCGTGTCCGCCCCACGATCCGGGCGCCCCGGTGCCGGTGGGACCTCCCGGGGGGACCGACCAGACCGTCTGCTCCTGGGCCGAGGCCGGCAGCGCGAGGCCGACGTAGGCGTTCCCGAAGAGGGCGACGGAGAGGCGCACGTGGTCCGTGTTCCCGGGCTCGAGGGCGGCGTACGCCCGGATCGTGTGATGGCCGATCCCCGTGACCCTCCAGTAGTTGAGCACCTTGATCGCGTTCGCCCCGACGTCATGCGCTCCCGTCCGCGGGTCGTAGCCCGACACCGCGCTGTACGCGGCCACGATCTCGTCGTCCGGGACGATCACCGGACGTCCGGCGTCCGTCGTCCACTCCTCGATGCAGTGCCCCGCCGCGGCCGTCGTGCAGTCGCCGATCCGGTCGTTGCCCATCATCGGCCAGCGGCTCACCTTCTTCCCCCAGTCGATCGAGGGGGGAGGGGGAGGCAGGAGCTTCGGGTCGAGGTAGTTGGCGAGCTGGAGCGTCCGGGGGTCGTGGAACGCGGCCGTCTTGCCGAGCTTGCGGAGGGCCGGCGCGCTCATCGTTCCGGACCCCGCGTGGCTCTCCTGTCCCCGTCGCCCACGATCACGTGCGTCGCGAGGTCGACGGTCACGACGTCGCTCGGAGCGGGCGATGGGCCGGTTGCGTGGGCCGAACGGAACTCGACGCGCAGGCGGTCCCCGGTGACGGTGACCCGAAGGTACCCGTAGTCCCGGTCGTCGTGCCGTTCTAGACGCAGCCCCTTGGTCTCAATCGCCGCGGACCGATCCAGGTAGCTCACGTCGATCCCGTCGCCCGGCTCGACGGCGGGACGGCCCAGCCGGGCTTGGACCAGCCGGGAGACGTCGTGGCCGCCTCCGCCGCAGATCAGGAACGGGACCTCGTAGGATGCGCCGCCGAGCCCGATGGCCCGGGTGAACCGCTGGTAGTTGTGGGCGTGTCCGGAGAGGACCGCGTGCGGGTAGACCCCTTCGGAGGCGAAGATCCGATCCAGCTCCGCCAGCATCCGGGGGTTCCCTCCGTGGAAGCCTCCGCTCCCCGGGGCGGCGGGGGGCGCGTAGCAGAAGGGCGGGTGGTGCGTCGCGACGAGGAGGGCTCCGGAGAACCGCTCGGACCGCACGCGCGCGAGCTGCGCCCTCAGGAACTCGAGCTGGAGGTCCGGCACCGTCGGCCAGCGGCCCTGTTCGCTCGAGACGACGCCGGGGTCCTCGAGGGCGTTCGTGAACAGCCCGAGGATCCGGACGAACGGCGCGTCGAGCGCGAAGTAGACCCCCGGCTGGGTCATGGCGGTCCGGTGGAGCGAACCGGCCTCGGCGGTGATCGCCGGGGCGGGGGCGCAGAAGTTCCGCTGGAAGGTCGCGAGCGGGGCGTCGGCGGGCGGGGTCCCGGGGACCACGAAGGAGTCGTGGTTGCCCGGGATCGCGAAGATCGGACCCGGATAGTTCCGGTACGGCTCGTAGAACTGGTCGTAGTAGTACTTCGCCTCGCCGAAATCGTAGACGAGGTCCCCGAGCAGGTAGAGGAACGCCGGCCCCGAGGGAGGCGGCGCACCGTGGGCATCGAGCGACAGCTGGTCGGCGACGCTGAGCTCGCCCGGATACCTCCGCTGGCTCGAGGCCCCGATGTCCCCCGCCATGTGGAAGACGATCTGTCTGCTTTCCTCCAGCGCCGAGACGTACTCGGGACCGTGGGCGCCCATCGCGGTCGAGAGCCCATAGAGATCCGCGGGAGCGCCGCGCGAGGCCGGGATGCCGACCACGTCCTTCGTGAGAAGGGCGTCGATCTGGCGGTACTGCGCCGCGTCCGACGGGTGGGGCACGTCGAACCCGCGCGGGTCGGGCGTCGGGACGCCCTCCGCGAAGACGGGTTCGCCGAACACCGGCTGGGGCATCGGGAACGACTTCTCCCTCGGGATCGGCACTCCCCCCCGTGCGTGAATACATGGGGGCGATTCGAGATAATCCCCACCGGTCCGTTGCGCCCGGAACGGCCCCTCGCCTCGCTCGGACCCAAGGGCACGGGATCCCGGCTCCCTCGTCTTCCCGCGTCGGGACCGCCGGCTCGGGCGGGCGGCGCGCCTCCTGCAGGACCGCCCGACGCTGGGACTCCCAGCGCTCAGGAACGGTCGCCGCGTCTTCCGTGCCGGGATTCGCGCGCCGCGCGCGGCCAGGGTCCCCTTTACGTTCCCAGGCGTGCTCGTCGCCTCGTGGCCGCGAAGAAGCAGACGGCGGGTGGAGGGAAGAAGTCGGGGAGCGGATTCACGGCCGAGGAACGGGCCGCCGCCCGGGACGTGGTGCAGGAGCGGAAGATCCTCTGGGGCAAGGACCGGGCGGAGGACGAGCGGGCGGTCCTCGCGAAGATCTCCACGATGCCGGAACCCGATCGCGGCATCGCCCGGCGGCTCCACGAGCTGATCGGAGCGAGCGCCCCCAGCCTCTCGCCGAGACTCTGGTATGGGATGCCCGCCTACACGAAGGAGGGGGACGTTCTCTGCTTCTTCCAGCCGGCCCACAAGTTCAAGGCGCGGTACGGGACGCTGGGATTCAACGACCGGGCGATGCTCGACGAGGGCGCGATGTGGCCGACGGCCTTCGCCGTCTCGGAGCTCAACTCGAGCGTGGAGTCCCGCGTCGCCGCGCTGGTGAAGAAGGCCGTCGGATCGCGCTGAACCCGAAGGACGCTCTCGACGAGCCCCGAATCCTGTCCCGTTGTGGAGACCCGGTCCGGAGATCGAGAGGCGATTGTCGGCGACCTCGGGGAGCGAACGCCCGCATCGATCCCGGTCGGAGTCGCGACCCGGCCCCGTCGGGATGCAGTGGCCCGCCCCATCGTCGACGCGGGGGTCCGTCGGACCAGTTCGGGCGGCCGGCTCGGTCCTCCGCCTCCGAGTCTCGGCTAGGAGACGGCCGGACCGCGCGAGCAGTCTATGGCGAGCCGAGGGTCGCGGAGGCGAGCGGCTCAGACGAATCTCGGGCCCATCGGCCGCTCCGGGAGAGCGGTCTCGCCGGTGGGACCGCGCTCGCTCTCGGCACTCATATACCCGCCCGGGAGCTACGGCTCGGGATGACAGCGAAGAAGGCGCCGGCCGAGGCCCCGGTTCTGGTGGTCGGTGGCACCGGTGATCTCGGCGGTCGGATCGTCCTGGCGCTTCGGCGACGGGGAAAGCCGGTTCGGGCGTTGGTCCGGCCCGGGAGCGACGCCTCAAAGCTGACGGCTCTGGGCGTCGAGGTCGTGCGCGGCGACATGCTCGAGCCGGCTTCCCTGCGCCCCGCGATGGAGGGAGCGGCAGCCGTCGTGAGCTCGGCGATCGGGTATTCCGGACGGAGAGAGACGGACTCGCTCCGAACGGACAACGAAGGCAACCGGAACCTGGCGGAATCGGCGAAGGCGACCGGCGTGCCCCGATTCGTGTTCATCAGCATCCTCACCTGCGACCAGGCGAAGGAGGTCCCGCACTTCTGGGCGAAGAAGCTCATGGAGGACCACCTGGAGAAGATCGGGGTCCCGTTCGTCTCCCTCCGCCCCGGGGCCTATCTGGGGGGACCGTGGATGAAGGCGGCCCTCGAACGGGGATACGTGATGGCGATGACCCCGGCCGGCATCCGGATCTCCTACATCGCCCCGGACGAGGTCGCCCGGGCCGCGGCCCTGGCGGTCGACGAGCCGCGCGCCCTCGGGGCGCGGGTCGATCTCGGGAGCGATCGGGCGCTCTCGGGGCCGGAGCTCCTCGAGCTTCTTTCCCGGCTCATGGAGAAGCCGCTCCAGCCGGCGCCCCGTCCCGCGGGAGGGGTGAACGCGGACATGGCGGCGATGTTCCAATACTTCCAGACCGGCAAGTACGTCGCCGACACGCGCCGGCAGGGCGAGCTCTTCGGCCCGGTTCCGAAGATCGAGGAGTCGGCGAGGACGATGCTGGCCGATTTCGGGCTCGTCCCGCGCGCCTCGTAGGGGCCGGAATCGACCGGCGGGACCGGAGCGCCACCCCGGGGCCGGGCGGACCGCTCGCTCGGGCGGACCGAGGCCGACCGCCGGCCGCTCTTCGCCCGGGACGGTCGGACCGCGGCCGGGGCCTACCCGTACCCCCGAAAGACCTCGTACCGAATCTGGTCCCGAGGGACCCCGAGCCCGGAGGCGATGCGGAGGGTCTCCTGGACCAGGCCGGGAGTGCCGCAGGTGTAGAAGATCGGGCGAGAGAGTCCCCTCGTGGCCTCCGCGAGGAGGTCGGCATCGATCCGGCCCCTCCGGCCGGTCCACGACGAGCCGTCGCCCGGTCGAGTCAGCGTGTAGTACACCTTGAAGCGCGGGTTATCGCGCGCCAGGCGGTCGAGCTCCTCCCGGTAGGCAATCTCCTCCGCATCGCGGTTCGAATAGACCAGACGGACCTCGATCGGAAGCCGCCGGTCGGCCGCGTACTCGGCCATGCCCTTGAGCGGGGTGATGCCGATCCCGCCGGCGACGAGGACGGCCGGGCGGGTCTCGTCCAAGAGGAAGTGGCCGTACGCCCCATCGACCTCCGCTTCGTCCCCCGGCTTCAACGCGGCGAACGCGGTCTTCCACGGGGAGCCGGAAAGGCGGGCTCCGAATTCGAGATAGGGCCGGGTGGGGGAGCAGGCGAGCGACATCGGGTATTCGATGGATCCTTCCCCGGTCGCGATCTCCAAGCCGCAGAACTGGACCGGCCGGTAGTCGAATCCGGCCGGTTTCTCGAACTTCACATCCTGGATCGTCGCCGTCACACGACGGGATTCCAGCACGCGGACCCGAGCGATCACGGGGAGCATGGTTTCCACCTGCACAGCGGTCTAGCTTCGACCGACGGGCGGGCTCTTCCGAGAGAGCGATCGCAATCGCGGGTGAGGCCTCCCGAATCCGCGCGACTAGATCCCGCGGGGAGCGCGTCGCGCGCGCCGGGAACCGAGCTCGGCCGAGAGAGCGCCAGATCGAACTCGATACCTCCGTCGCTAATGACTCGCGTCGTCCCTGGTCCGCGGGGTGCGCGGCCGGCTCCCGGGATTGTGGCAACCACCCTGACGGTACCGGAGACCCCCGGGGAGTTCGGCGATCTTCGGACTCGGCTTGCGGTCCGCCGCAACCTCATATCCCCCCAGGGCCCTTCGGGGACCGAGGCGCGACAATGTCCGACCACATCTCCTGGGAGCAACGATCGAAGACCGTCTCGACGACCGTCCGCGAGATCACGCCGGAGGGCGTGAAGTTCGAATCGAACTACCAGGGGCAGGTCTCGGGCAAGTTCACCGGAATGACGACCGGGACGACCGTCGTGATCGCGAAGCCGGACGGGACCTCGACCTGGGAGGACAAGCTGTTCGGCATGACCGCGAAGGGCGAGATGTTCGTCGCCTGGGGCAAGGGCACCGGCAAGATGACCGCTCCCGGCGTCACCGTCTGGGAGGGAGAAGCCCAGGCGATGAGCCAGTCCCCGGCCCTCGCGTGGCTCAACAACCTCAAGTTCAAGACGACCGGCAAGGCCGACATGGCGAAGGGCGAGGCCCACGGTCAGTTCGCCGAGACCAAGTAGGCGCGAGCGTCTGCGGGCACGGCCCGCGCCGGGCGACGGGGAGCGCGAACTCTCTCCGATTGGACGGCCGCGGCGCGTCCTCGGGTCCCTCGAGGGGGTCAGCTAGATGTACTAGCGCCCGGAAGAAGCGGACATGCCTACGAATCCCGGGTTGAAGCTGGATGCCCCCCCGGTGGGGGAGAACGACGCCGTGCCTCGAGAGAGCTCGCCGCCCGATCCCGCCGGGGCGAGGGCGTAGGGGAACACCGATGGCGCGAAAGATCACCGCCAGCCTCTACATGACGATCGACGGCCGCGGCGCGTTCCCGAAGTATCCGGGCTGGGACCGGCCGTCGACGGAGGCCAACGACATGTGGCGCGAGATGTGGTTGAACCGGTTCGACGATGTCACCACCGTGATCATGGGCCGCCGTTCGTTCCAGGGTCACCGACGCGTCTGGACCGAGAAGGCGCGGAAGCCGGACGACCCGAAGTACCAGTTCGACTACTCGCGGTGGCTCGACCGCGTCGACAAGGTCTGCCTTTCGAACCGCCTCAAGTCGACGGACTGGGAGAACTCCCGGATCATGAAGGGGGACCTCACCCGGATCGTCTCGAAGCTGAAGCGGGAGAAGGGGGGCAACATCATCGCCGAGGGAGGTCCGCGCCTCATCCTCGAATTCCTTCGGAGGGGGCTCGCGGACGACTACTGGATGGTCGTCCAGCCCGTCGTCTACGGGAAGGGTCCGCAGTACTGGGGCCCGATGAAGGCGCAGGCGACCCTCAAGCTGCTCTCCTCAAAGACGATGGAAGACGGCGAGCTCCTCCTGCACTACGAGGCCGTTCGGGGCTTCCGCGCGTAGCCCGGCGAAACGTCGGTCGAGCGAGCGGCGGCCCGCGGAACTCGCGACCCCGGGGCGACGCTCCCGCGCTTCCGGGCCGGGGACAATCCGGAACGATTCCGGGAGGTCAGCGCGGGCATCGGGGGGCGGCCGGACCCCTTCCACGGATCCGGGCCTCCCGCCCGCGCGGTCTACAGGATCTTCCCGGCCCGGAGGACGGGCGTGCCGTCGACCTCGATGTCGGCACCGGCGAGGGTGAACCAGCTGAACACGTTCGATCCGTTGGTGCCCCCGAGCCCCCGGTTCCCCCCGAGCTGCAGGGAGACCGAGCCGCGCTCCCACTTCTCCAGGTTGGGGACGTCGGAGATGGCCGGGTTCAGCCCGAAGGTGAGGGCGCTCGCGCGATCCTTGCCCGCCGTGCCGGTCCGGTACTGACGGGAGAACTCCTCCTCGCCGGCCTCGAAGGAGTAGGAGCCGAGCCGGCCGTCGGCGAACTCCAGCGTTCCGCCGGAATGCCAACTCCACCAGATGTTCGTCCGGCGGTTCGCGTGGAAGCTCCCCTGCGCGGTCCGGCAATCGAGAACGAAGTCGGCGAACCCGGCCGGAATGTTCGTGAGCATGCCCGACCGGGAGTCGCCCTTTCGGTAGGGGCGGGGGCGCCCATCCTGCACCCGGGGCGCGACGCCGGCGAGGGCGACCTCGAGGTCGGTTCCGTTGGGATGCCGGATCCGCACGCGCTTCCCGCGGGAGAACGCCCGGCAGAGCCGCCTCCCGGTCCGCGCAATCTCCTCCGGGTCGACGAGGGACGCCCGAAGGAAGCGCTCCTCCCAGCGCGCGCGGTTGACGCCCCACTGCCGGGCCCGACGCTCCGTGACGAATCCGCTGGTCATGCGGACCCCGCGGAGGCCGGTCCGTCGGGCGACCCCGTACCACGGCCAGTTCCAGTCGAACGCGTCGTTGGCGCTATCGGGGAACGCTTCCAGGCGATCGGTGTCGCTCGGACCCCAGAAGTTCACGTACACATCCGCGGCCTTCAACGCCGCCCACTCGGGGGCGCTCGACCGGCCGAGGAGGTGGCTCTGCTTCCGGTCGATCGCCCGCCACCACGCATCCTCGTCGTTCTGGACCAGGAGAACCCGGCCGCCCACCCGACGGAGCTCGTCGACCATCGCCGATGCGAGCGGCCGGGTGTGGTCCCAGGACTCGACGATCGCGTTCTCGCCCGCCCGGACCTTGAGGTAACGGGTCACGATCTGCCGGGCCGCCTTCCGGTGCAGCTTCGACGGGGACTCGGACATCGACGCGGCCGGACCCGGGGGACCTACTTGGGCGTATCCGGGGGTGGCGAGACGGACGGCCTCCGATGCCGCCTCCCCCGCTCGGACGGCGGAACGCACGGGTGCACTCCTCTCTGGACGCCGCGGCGAGACCGCGGCCTCTAGGGTTGGACGGAGGATCGTCGTTCTGCCTCCGTCCGCGGGGTTGCTGCAACCGACCGTTCGCCGGCACGGTCAATGGTACAACAATCCGTCGTGCCAAGGTCCGCCTCCGGACGCCGGCGGCGGGGTCGGCCGGCGGGCGGACCGCCGCTCGGCCGGAGCGCGACGGTGGAGCCTCTCGTGGCCAATCGACCGGGTGGTCCGCGTTGCCGTTGGACATGGATATATGCGATGGGAACGACGAGAAATCCGCGGTGTCGTATGGCTCCAGAGAGCGAAGAATCGGGCCAAGCCGACCCCGATAGCGACGTGCGCTGCCCTCTATGCAACGCCAGCTTGGTCGACGAGGACGAGCTCAAGCTGCACATGGAGGGGCACGACGAACAGGCGGCCGAGGGAAACCCGGTCACCGAGCCGCCTCAACACGCCTGCCCCCTCTGCTCGGCCTCGTTCCCGACTCCCGAGGAACTGAAGGAACATCTCGGGTCTCGGCACGGAAAGTAGTCGGGACCCCTGACGGCCGCCGTCGCGGGGCGGATGGCGCCGGGCCTGCACGCGCCCACCCGGCGGCCCGCTTCCTCGAGCGACGGGTTGCGGGGCGGCGATCGGCCGCGGACGGGCCGGTCAGATCGCGCAGGATCAGCGCCATCGTTCCCCACCGACGCCACGCCGCGACTGCGACGGCGGTCCGAACGCGCCCCGTGGGAACGTGTCCGGGGGTCCCTCCCCGCGAAAGGGCCGATGGAAGCCATATGGGACGGCCCGCTCTGGGAGCTACCGGGCGCCCCATGGATCCCGAAGTCGAGACGTTCCGAGCCTGGTTCTCCTACCTCGCCGACACCCGGCAGACGTACCTCGACACGCTCGAGAAGCTCCCCCCCGCCGAACGGAGCCGCGACCGGGGAGCTTCGTACCCTAGCCTTCTCGACATCTTCGCGCACTCCCAGGGCGCCCTCTACTTCTGGATGAAGAGCTGCGCGACGTTCCCGTTCCCTCCGCAGGAAGGCGACGCCGACGCGCCCCCCTCGATCGAGATGCTGCGGAAGGACGAGACGTACGTCCAGACCCAGATCGGTCGGGTCATGGCGGAGCTGACCCCCGCCGGGCTCGCGCGCACGATCGTCCGGCCGAAGGGCGGGCGACACGACCACGAGTGCCACATCCCGGTCCGCGAGGCGCTCTGGCACCTGGTCGAGGAGGAGCTCCAGCATCGCGGGGAGATCAACGCGCTGCTCTGGCAGATCGATGTCGACGCTCCGGTCGTGAGCTGGATCAAGTGGGATCATTCGGTCGGGCGGATCCGGGATCCGTCCCCGTCCTCCTGAATCCCCCGATTGGTGCTTCTCCCGGAATTCTGCCCGATCGGTCCCGACCCCGCTTCGCAAACGGGGGCGCGAGCCGGGCTTCCAGCGGTCGACGGATCCATCGTCGCCCCGACGGAGGAGCAGCCGGGGGACCCGTCGTAGGCGGTCGGGGCAGAGAGAGGTCCCCGCGGGGAGGACAGACTGACGGGGAACTCCACCGACCCGTCCGGATGGAAGCGCGAAGGGCCGGTGATCCGGTCACCCCGAGGACCCCCCTCGCACAGTGGAGCCTCGATCTGGAAGGACGAGCGGAGCGATCAATGAGCCGCTCGCCCTAGGGCGGACCGGGACACCGGGAAGGCAAGCGCTTATTCCCGGGGGTCTTCTGTGGGACTATGGGCACCAAAGAGAACAAGGATCTGGTCCG
>DATJVA010000125.1:0-6331 GCA_035502015.1 Thermoplasmata archaeon
ATGCCCGGGATCACATCGTACCCTTCGCTCCGCAGTTGCTTGTAGACCCGGAGGAACGGGAGCGATTCCCGCGTCGACTCGTTGTACTCGCTCTCGGCGCGAACCGTGCGTGCGATCACGAGGCGTTCGACCGGGACCTCCTGATTGCGCACCGACTGCACGAGTTCGCGGGCCCGACGCAACGCCCCTTCGGTGTCGCCCTTCAGCACGAGGTCGAACGTCTCGAGCAGCGCCTCCGATTGGAAGTCGAAGGCGTCCGTCCGCCGGGCCTCGTAGCCGCGGACCACCAGGTCCTCGGCCGGCCACGCCGTCCGACCGACGTAGCGCTTCTTCACCCCGTGGGAGAAGAACGACTCGAAGACCGACTGGAACTCGAACGTGACCCCTTCGTGCGTGAACCGCTTCGCGATCCGCTCCCCGAACTCCTTCGCCCCTTCGAGCGACGCGACCGGGGAGCGGACGAACACGGAATCGGTGTCCGAGTAGACGACCTCGAAGCCGTCGCCCTCGAGGTCCCGGATGATCGAGGTGATCGCCTCGCGACCGAACGCGGTGATCGCGGCGCCGATCTCCTTGTTCGTGAACCGGTAGAAGCTGGACGCGAGGACCCCGTAGAACGAGTTCATCAGGACCTTGACGGCGTTCTGGAGACCGTCGTAATACTCTCGGAGCTCCGCGCTGGTCGCCGTCTGTGCGGCCGTTCGGAAGCGGGCCCGATCGGCGAGCAGGTCGGACAGGATCTCCGGGATGATGCCTCGTCGCACCGTCGCGGAAAGGAAGCGCGCTCCGGACGGCGCCGCGGTCGTTCCCTCGGGCGAGAGCGTGGTGAAGCAGAGGTTCTTCGAGATGATGATCGACGGGTACATCGACTTGAAGTCGAGGACGACGACCCAGCGGTAGATACCGGGCCGGATCGGGTGAACGTACCCCCCCTCGATCGGGTTCTCGCGCCCGGCGAAGTGGCTCATCGGAACGCCCACGCCCTGCGCGTCGGCGCGCGGGATCAGCAGCGCGTCGATGTAGAGCGAGGTCCGGCCGTTCATCCCCTCCTCGAGGGGCAGGTGAGCGACCGTCGCGAGGTCGGCTGCCTTTTCCACCGTGCGCAGCCGCTGCAGGATACGGAGCGCGAGGTCCGCGTCGTGCTCGCAGTACTCCATCACGCGTTCCGGGTCCTGCGCCCACTCCTTCTCGATGATCCGGCGGTCGACGTCCAGCTTCGAGTCGCCAAGGAGCGTCCGCGCGACGAACTGGAGGGTCTCCTGCTTCGGCTTGAGGTCCCGGCGGACCGACCACCAGGCGTCCGCGACCGCCCGTCCGGTCACCTTCCAGAGGCGGTCTCCCATCTCCCGCGGGGTCGAACGCTCCCGCCCGATCGTCAGCGACCCGAGGCCGGTCGCGGTCGCGCGCTCGAGAAGGAGGGGGAAGTCGTACCCGCCGATGTTGTAGCCGGTGATGACGTCCGGGTCGTCCTCTATCACCGTCGAGACGAACTGCTCGAGGATCTTGCGCTCGTCGGGTCCGAAGAGCCGGAACGTCCGTCGCGGGCGGTCGCCACCGACCGCCACCCCACAGATGGTGAAGATCGTCCGCTCACGGATCGCGTTCTCGATGTCGAACGATAGTACCCGGAGAGACGGTCGGAACACCTCGGTCGGTCGGATTTCGTGACCGTCCGTGGTCACCACCCGGACCACGTTCGGTACCGCGTAGCGGGCCCGGACCTCCTCCGGCTCGTCCTCGGCCTCGAACGCGACACAGAGACCGAGATGCTTGTCGTAGAGGAACCGGTGGACGAACGGGATGTCGCAGGCAAGGACGCTGTTCTCGTCCCCCCGGCGACGATAGCTGTCCCGATACTGGGGGACGAGCCACGGCCGGTGGAGGGTGACGTGCAAGGCCGGCCGCTCGCGCCCGTCCACCCATGTCATGATGTCGTGGAACTCGATGATCTCCTTGTCGCCCCGCAGGCGGGCGCGTACCTCTTCTGTCGGCTCGGTCACGACGAAGTACGGGTGAAACCCGTAGTACCGGGCGACGAGGGTGGCCCCCTCCTTGGTCCGGCCGAACAGCTCGACGACCACACCGTCGTCGACCGCTTGGTACGAACCTTCCAAAAGGAACAGCTCGACCGTGCGCACGGTCTACCGAGCGGGCCCCGAGTTAAAGCCGTTTACGCGGCGCGCTCGACGAGCCATTCGCCGAGTGCACGGAGGTCTGTCTCCCAGCGGTCGTGCATGCGTCGGGAGCGCAGCGCGGCGGCCGGGTGGATCAGCGGGAAGTGAGCCGGTTCCGCCCCGGGCCGGGGATGACCCGCCGCGGCGAGCATGGGGAGTGCGACCGGTTCGAATGCGGCGAGGGCGCGCGCTCCGAGGGTCACGACGACCTCGGGTCGCAGGAGCTCGAGCTGGCGGTCGAGGTACGGCCGGCACGCGCGGGCGGCCGCCCGGTCGAATCGGTTCTGGGGCGGTCGGCACTTGAGCACGTTGAGCATCCCGAACTCGTTCTCCGAAAGTCCGAGCGTCGCTACGGCCCGGTCGAGGAGTCGGCCGGACCGACCCACGAACGGCAGCCCGGTCCGGTCCTCCTCCGCTCCGGGAGCTTCCCCCACGAACACGACCCGGGGAGCAAGTCCGCCGCGGTAGACGACCGCATGCGACCGGAGGGAACCGAGGGGACACTTCCGGCACGCTCGGATCTCGCGGGAAAGTCGGTCCCACTCCGCCCGACGGGCCGGTTTTCCGCCGGTCTGTCTCCGCGCGGCCTTCGCTCCGGAGCCGCGCCCGGGCCGTGGTCCCACCTGCTCGCCCCCGTCCTCCGGGCCGTTCCCGGCCCGCCTCCGTGCGCCACTCGGCACGGACCTTAAATACCACCACCCTGTGGCTCGGCCCCTCCGCCGATATGACGCCGCCCTCGGGACTCAACACAGCGGGCCGTCTGGCCACCCTCCGTCAGCGGAGGCGCTGGTCGGACCGGTACTACAAGCGGAGGACCCTCCATCTCAAGGAGCGTTCCGACCCCCTCGAGGGAGCTCCCCAGGCGCGGGGCATCGTCATCGAAAAGGTCGGGGTCGAAGCGAAGCAGCCGAACTCCGCGATCCGCAAGTGCATCAAGGTCCAGCTCATCAAGAACGGCCGCCAGGTGACCGCCTTCGCGGTCGGTGACGGAGCGATCAACTTCATCGACGAACACGACGAGGTGCTGGTCGAGGGGATCGGCGGCCGCATGGGCCGTTCGTATGGCGACATCCCGGGCGTCCGGTACAAGGTGATCCAGGTCAACAGCGTCTCGCTCGACGAGCTCGTGCGCGGGCGCAAGGAGAAGCCGGCCCGATGAACGAGGGGCCTGAGTCGCTCCGGCCTCCGGAGACCACCGAGGAGGACCAGGGTCCGATCGTCCACCGGCCCCAGCCTCCCCCGCCGCCGCCGTTCCCGCTCCCACCGCTGTTCGGCAAGTACCCGTTCGAGGGAGTCGAGGTCCACGACCCGGGGCTGCAGCCGTACATCTACCTCCACCCGATCTACGCGCCGCACACCGAGGGGAAGCTCACGGGGAAGCCGTTCCTCAAGACCCGGATGCACCTCGTCGAGCGGCTCGCGAACCACCTCATGAAGGGTGGGAAGTTCACCGGGAAGAAGTCGAAGGCGCTCGCGACGATCCGCAAGGCGTTCGACGAGATCGCCAAGAAGGAGGAGAAGAACCCGCTCCAGCTCCTGGTCGACGCGGTCGAGAACGCCGCGCCGCGCGAGGAGGTCACCCGTCTCCAGTTCGGTGGTATCTCGGTACCCCGGGCGGTGGACGCCTCCCCGGCCCGCCGCCTCAACGTCGCGATCCGGAACATCGCGCTCGGTGCCATCCAGGCGTCGCACAAGTCCACGAAACCGATCCACTCGTGTCTGGCCGATGAGATTCGGCTCGCCGCGAAGGGCGACCTGACCTCTTTCGCGGTCGGGCGCAAGGAAGAGGTCGAGCGGGTCGCCCAGTCGGCGCGGTAGGCCCGGAGGAGCTGTCGATGACGCATATTCGAGCCGAGCTGGCGAAGGCCATTCCCGAGATGATGCACAATGTCGACCAGATCCGTAACATCGGGATCGTGGCCCACATCCATCACGGGAAGACGACGCTCTCGGACAACCTCCTCGCGGCCGCCGGGATGATCTCGAACGAGCTCGCGGGCAAGCAGCTCTACCTCAACTTCGACGAGCAGGAGCAGGCGCGCCTACTCACGATCAACAACGCCGACGTCACGATCGTCCATGAGTTCGAGGGCCAGCAGCACCTGATCAACCTCATCGACACGCCCGGGCACGTCGACTTCGGCGGGGACGTGACGCGCGCGATGCGCGCCGTCGACGGCGCGATCGTCGTCGTATGCGCGGTCGAGGGCGTCATGGCGCAGACCGAGACCGTGCTGCGGCAGGCGCTCCGCGAGAAGGTGAAGCCGGTCCTGTTCATCAACAAGGTCGACCGAGCGATCAAGGAGCTCAAGCTCACGCCCGATTCGTTCCAGAAGCGGTTCCTCAGCATCATCTCCGAGGTCAACGAGCTGATCCGCAAGATGGCCCCGGAGGAGTTCATCGACGAGTGGAGCGTCGACCCCCGGGACGGTTCGGTCGCCTTCGGCTCGGGTTACGAGAACTGGGCGATCAGCATCCCGTACATGCTGAAGACGGGCGTCAAGTTCCCGGACATCATCGACTACGTCTCGACCGGCCGCTCGCGCGAGATCGCCCAGAAGGCGAAGATCAACGACGTCATCTTCGACATGGTCGTTCGGCACCTTCCGAGCCCGCGCGTCGCCCAGAAGTACCGGATCCCGAACATCTGGCACGGCGATGCGGCGTCGACGATCGGGCAGGCGATGACGCACACCGACCCGAGCGGCCCGACGTCGTTCATGGTCACCGACATCACGATGGACCCGAGCGCGGGCGAGATCGCGACGGGTCGGGTGTTCTCCGGGAAGCTCCAGAAGGGGATGGAGCTCCAGGTCGCCGGCGCGAAGCAGAAGAACCGCATCCAACACGTTTCCCTGTTCATGGGCCCCGAGCGACTGATGGTCGAGGAGGTCACCGCCGGCAACATCGCCGCCGTCATCGGCCTCACCGACGCGTTCGCGGGCACGACGATGTCGGACGTTCCCGACATGGTGCCGTTCGAGGAGATCCGTCACGTTTCCGAGCCGGTCGTCACGGTCGCGATCGAACCGAAGAGGATGGCCGACCTGCCCAAGCTCATCGAGGTGATGCGGAAGATCGCGAAGGAGGACGCGAGCCTTCGGGTCGAGATCAACCAGGAAACGGGGGAGCACCTCCTTTCCGGCATGGGCGAGCTCCACCTCGAGATCACCCAGTACCGGATCGTCAACGACTACAAGGTCGAGATCGAGGCGTCGAAACCGATCGTCGTCTACCGGGAGGTCGTGAAGCACGGCGGAGGTCCGTTCGAGGGGAAGTCCCCGAACAAGCACAACCGCTTCTACTTCGAGGTCGAGGCGCTTCCGGCGGCGGTGGTCACCGCGCTCAAAGAGGGCGAGATCCCGCAGGGGAAGTCGTTCAAGGACACGAAGACGCTCGTCACCAAGCTCGATGCGCTCGGCGTCCCGCGCGAGGAAGGCCGCGGGATCGTCGCGGTCGAGGGCACGAACATCCTCTTCGATGTCACGAAGGGGATCCAGTACCTCAACGAGACGATGGACCTGATCGTCGATGCGTTCAAGGAGGCCGTCAACCGGGGCCCGCTCGCCAACGAGAAGGTCTACGGGCTCAAAGTCCGGCTCGTCGACGCGAAACTCCACGAGGACTCGATCCACCGCGGCCCGGCGCAGACGATCCCGGCCGCGCGCTCGGGCATCTACGGAGCGATGTGCCTGGGCGACCGGCTCCTGCTCGAGCCGTTCCAGAAGGCGACCGTCAACGTGCCCCAGGAGGTCCTCGCGGGAGCGACCCGCGAGCTCCAGCGTCGGCGCGGTGAGATCCTCGACATGACGAGCGTCGGCGACTTGCAGACCATCGTGGCGAAGGTCCCGGTCGCGGAGATGTTCGGGTTCGCCTCGGACATCCGAAGCGCCACGGCGGGCAAGGTCCTCTGGGCGACCGAGTCGATGGGATTCGAGCCCGTACCGCCCGAGCTCCAGCCGAAGGTCGTGGCCGAGGTCCGCCAGCGGCGGGGCCTCAAGCCGGAGCCGTACGACGCCTCCTACTACGCCGGTTGAGGACGCCCTCGACCGAGCGGACGCGCCGTCATTCTACTACGTGTTGTAGTAGGTTCGGCTCGACACGGGGGCCGAGCCGACCGAGAGCTACTATTGACTGTAGTAGGTTGCCGGGCCGCC
>DATJVA010000126.1:0-51254 GCA_035502015.1 Thermoplasmata archaeon
GGCGACACGGAGGCCGAGCCGTAGGTGGCTACTATTGACCGTAGTAGGTTGCCGGGCCGCCGGCCCTAGGTCGACGCCCGGGCCGGGCGCTCGGGCCTCGGCTCCTCGAGGAGCGCGTCGAGCGTGCGCTGACCGTGGGGGCGCGGCCCCTCCGCGGAGCGGGAACGGAGCGGCCACGCCCCTTCGTGGTCGAGGAGCCAGCGCTTCCGCCAGAGCCCGAGTCCGAAGCCAGTGATGTCGCCGTCCTTTCCCACGACGCGGTGGCAGGGGATGACGATCGGGATCGGGTTCCTCCGCATCGCGCCCCCCACCGCCCGCGCGGCCCCGGAGTAGCCGACGCGCTTCGCGAGCTCACCGTACGTCACGGTATGGCCGGCGCGCACGGTGCACAGTTCCTTCCAGACGGCGCGGTCGAACTCCGAGGCGCTGTCCGGTTCGACCTTCACCTCGAACGCCGTGCGTTCACCGCGGAAGTACTCCCGAAGTTGGCGGGCCGGGTTCCCGGGAGGGAACGGTGGATTCCGTCGGACGGCTCCGCCGAGGAGCCCGGTCTGTGAGACCCCCTTCTCGAGAAGGTCGACGACCCGCACCGCCGAGCCGAGGTAGGTGATGCGAAACACTCCGATCGGTGTCGAAACGTCCGAGAACTGGAGGGTATCGTCCATCGACCGGGCAGGAACACCGAAGCTTATGGTTGTTTCATCCCGGGCCCACGCTCTCTAGGCCGGTCGGGCCGATCCGGAACTCGGCCGACCCCTCGGGCAGCGACCGATGCTTGACGAGAACGACCCTCCGACGCGGTCCCGGGAGCCGGTCGAACCGAAGGATCGTCTTAGCAGCGTGGTTGAGGAACGAGCCGCCGAGCGGTTCGAGCCCACCGTCCCGCATGTTGCGCCACACCTGGTTCGTGAACAGCACCGGGAGGTGGGCTCGCAGCGCCGTGCCGACCAGGTCCGCGACGGTGAGCGACAGCGACTGTCGCGCGTCGTCCTCATCCGAGCCCGAAAGCGAGAGGCGATAGAAGAACGTCCCCGAGTCGACGACGATCAGCCCGACCGGTCGTTGCCCCTCCCGAGCGAGCGCGCACGCCGTTCCGATGGCCTTCGCCTGTTCGCCGAGGTCCTTGGGCGTCGAGAGGAGCCATCGCTTGAGGAAGCGGTCGAGGTCGTCGCCCGCGATCGCCCGCAGCCGGTCGACGCTCACCCCCTCCGTATCCACATAGAAGACCCACTTGTTCTCCCGGGATACCCGGAGGGCGACCTGGAGGCAGAAGAGCGTCTTCCCGCTCCCGCCCTCCCCGTAGATCTCGGTGACGCAGTCGTTCTCGAGGCCACCCCCGAGCAGCCGGTCGACCGACGCGATCCCCGTGGAGCAACGGTCCGACTCCATCTCCCCTTCCGACACCGCTCGGGTGGTTAACCTCTCGTCGTGCCGGGGCACTTCACCGGGCGATGGCGTACGTCTCCCCAAGCTCGGGGAGTCGGACCGAGGGGCCCGCCTTCTCGAACGCCTCGGGGTGTTCGGTATGGATGGGATAGACGGTGCGGGCGCCGGTCGCGCGAACGAGCTCGAGCAGCTCCGAGCCCGACGCGTGCCCGCTCGCGTGCATCTGGTGGAACTCGAGGCCGAAGTGGTCGAGCCAGTTGTGCATGACCCTGTCGTCGACGTCGTCCTCGCTGAACGGCTCGCTCATCGAGTGGATGAACGGACTCCCCTTCGGCGGACGGAGGTCGATCAGCTCGGGGAAGTGGGCCAGGTCGAGCGCCAGGAGGTACATTCGCCCCTGGTCCCGGACCTCCGCCGCGGTGAGCGCGTTATCTAGGTAGGGGCGCTCCCAGAGATACGAGACCCGCTTCTTGCGAGCGTAGACCTGGATGCCGGCGGTCTTCCCGGGGAGCGGGACCTCGCCCGGGGCGAACCGGGGAGCGACCTGCGTGAGCAGGTGCGCCGTCCGAACGGAGACGATCAGCTCGCGTCCGCCCTCGAGTGCCGCGGCGTGGAGCGTCCGGAGCCGGTCGATGTCCCGAGGGTAGGTGCAGGCGAGGGCCAGCTCGGACCGTTCCTTCAGCACGCGGTCCACTCCGCTCCGCACTCCGGCCTCGGAGAGGTTCCGGCGCGGGTCCGGGCCCGCGCGGGTCCCTTCGATCAGGAGGGAATCGACCTTTTCCTCGGCGACCGCGGCGAAGAACGCATGCGTGTCGGCGGCCCGCGGGCCGTGGTGGCGGAAGTCGCCCGTGTAGGCGAGCGTTCCTTCGCTCGTGTGGACGATGAACCCATAGGCGAACGGTATCGAATGGTCGACCGGATAGGGGACCACCTCGATGCGGCCGACCCTCACGACCGAGCGGTCCTGGAAGACCCGCCACGGGTGGTCACCGTACTTCATCCGGGTCGAGGTCTCGATGGCGGAGAGAAGCGTCCGGGTACCTTCGCCCACGTGGACCGGGATCTCCGGGTCGACCAGGTCGAGGTATCCCGCGTGGTCGGCATGGGCGTGGCTCACGAAGATCCCGTGGACCTCGGGCGGGCTGTACGGGAGGTTCCCGTCCCCGAGAGCTTCCCGGGAGTAGAGCCCAGGGACCCGGGGGATCAAGTCGAACTCGAGAAGGTCCTTCGCTCGGCTCGTCGAACGAGGCTGAAGGTAATCGACGTAGAACTCCTCGGCGCGGGGCGAGAACGATGGACCAAAGTCGAACAGGATCCGGTCGGCTCCGTCCTCGATGAGGATCTTGTTCCCTCCGATCTCTCGCACGCCCCCGAGGAATCGGACGGTCGGTCCTTTCACGGGGCGAGGATAAGCTCCTCCCTGAAACGGTTTGTCGGTCGGGGGCCGAAGGAGCTTTTCGGGGACGGGAGCTCGAGTCATGGGTCATGGACCGCCGTCCCTCGCGTCGAACCCCCTCGGCCTCCCCTCGGGAGCAAAGGAACCCTCCCGCGTCGAGGAACGAGCATCGTGAGGTTGTCCGCCTCGCCCGTCGCTTGGCGAACGAGGTCGACCCCCGCGGGACCGCCGCGGTAGTGCTCGCGGGCAGCTGGGCCCGGGGCGACGCGCACGAGGCGTCCGACCTCGACCTGTGGGTGATCGGCCGGAAGGGGAGCGACCGGATCCTCGAGCGGGACGGTCGCTTGGTCTGTGTGAAATTCAGCCGTGTCGCCGACGAGCGCCGCGAGATGCGCCACCCGGGGCGAGTCGACGGTGCCATCCTCGGCTGGCGGAATGCGAAGATCTTGCGGGACCCGAACGGGGCGGCCGCGCGCCTTCGGGCGGAGGCCCGTCGGTTCCGCTGGTCCACGCTCCGCGCGACCCGAGAGCGCTACGTAGCCGCCCAGCTCGCCGGGTGGGCCGAGGAAGTGGCGAAGCTGCTCCGGGCGCTCTCCACCGGCGAGCGCGATACCGCTGCCGTCCAGCGCAACCTCCTCGCGAACCGGATGGCGTTCCTTCGGCTGATCGCGCGGGAACACCTCTGGGAGACCGAGAACGGGCTGTGGGAGCTCGCGGCACGGTCCGAGTCCCGCGCCTTCCGGTCGGCCCAGCGCGCGGCGTTGGGGACCGACCGTGCCGACTGGCGCCGAAGCTGCGAGGCGGCGCTGCGGCTCTACGCGGTCACGGCGCAGGCGAGCCTCCCAACGCTCCGTGGGGGGAACCGTCGGATCGTGCTCGCGGCCTGCCGCCGCGCCGGTTACCCGATCGAATGAGCCCGCGGTCCTTCCGACGCTAGCGCGCCTTCAGGACCTTCTTCACGTTGGGGTGCTCCTTCGTGAAGATCTTCCCGCCGCAGTTGTCGCAGCGGACGCCGAACAGGTTGGCGTCCGAGGGGAGAGCCTCCCCGCAACGGATGCATCGGAACATGGTCGTGCGCCCGAAATCCTCGAGCGTTTAAGCGTTGCCCGGGCCCGCTTCGCGCTCGGCGCGCGTGATCGGGGGTGGGGCGGCAAAAACGTAGGCGTTCGAGGAGAACCGGGTCCCGCACCGGCGACACTCGAAGATCCCGCTCGCGACGCGCTCGAGCGTCACGGTGGAGCATCGGGGACACGCCGCGTTCGGTCCGCGCGCGCGGTCGATCTCGACCACGCGGCGCCGGATCCGGATGCCGTACCGGGGACCCATCCAGCCGGTCGGACCGGCCTTCTTCGTACGCTTGCTCATGCGCGGACTCCCTTCGCGAGCTCGCGGTGCTTCTCCCCGTGGCGGAACGCCCTCCGCACGATGTCCTTGACATCGTCGGGGGAGAACGCTCCCACGAGCCCCTTCTGCATCGCCACGACCCGGCCGACCTCGTCGGTCGCCACCGTGATCCGGCCCTGGGCGGCGCGTTCCTCGTCGAACGTCGGGTCGACGACGATCGTGTCGCCCAGGCGTACGAAGGTGCACTCGATCGGGTAGTGGTTGACCTCGAGCGGGTAGTCGGCCTCGGCGATCTCGAACCGTTTCGCCGGAACGACCGCGTGGGAGAGCGCGCTCACGGCGGCGAGCGACGCCGCGTCGATCAGGTTCCCCGAATGGTCGAGGATGTGGATATCGACGTAGCAGACCCAGCTCTTCTCCCCGGGAGTGACGCACAGTCGGGTCAGGTCGATCGTCTCGGCGGCGCGGATCGCGCGGTCGACGACCCGCGAGACCTCGATCGCCCCGGGCTGCGGGGGACCGGGCTCGAACGTCGGGCTCGAGAGCGGGATCAGCTCCGCGTTGGTCGTGAGGACCCCCGCGTTCGGGGTGTCGGGGAACGGTTTCCCCGGTTCGAGCTTGATGCCACAGAGGGCCGCGGTGTCGCCGATCCGGACGAGCGCGGAGCCGTCCGCCGTGGCGACGAAGCCGGGCTCGATCGAGATCGGGCGGTAGTCGTCCGGCCCGCGTCCGTCCAGGCGCTTCCCTTCGGCCGCGAGGTCGAGGATGTGGGTCGTCAGGATCTCGGCGGAAACCTCTTCGCTCATGAGGAACCTCCGACCGGTCCGGTCGAGTAGCGCTCGCGCAGCGCCTCCTTCATCTTCTCGTAGATCGCCCGGCAGCCTTGGACGCCCAGGTCGAGGGACTGCGCAAGCTCCTCTTCGGTCATGTGCCCCTCCATCTGGAGCAGGACGAGACGTCCCGACTGCGGCACGAGGGCCATCGGGAGGTCCGCCTCGCCGAAGTTGTCCTCCTCTTTCTTGAGGTCGAGGGCGATCTTGCCGGCGACCTTCCCGACCGCGACGGCCGGCAACAGGTCGACCATCGGGATCCCCGCGTCCGCGAGCGCCATCGACGCCGCGACGAGGCCGGCGCACCGCGTTCCCGCGTTCGCCTGGAGGACCTCGATGTAGATGTCGATGCTCGTCCGAGGGTACTCCTCGGCGAAGACGACCGACTCGAACGCCTCGCCGATCACTTTCGAGATCTCCTGCGAGCGGCGGTCGAGACCGGGTCGCTTGCGCTCGTCGACGGCGAACGCCGCCATGTTGTACTTGCACTGGATGACGGCCTTGTTGTTCTGCTGCAGGTGGCGAGGGTGCACCTCGCGCGGGCCGTAGACGGCCGCCATCACCTTGTTGGCGCCCCACTCCACGAACGCCGAACCGTCGGCGTTGTGCAGCGTGCCGACCTGGATCTTGATCGGCCTCAGCTCGTCCAGCTTCCGTCCGTCGATCCGGAGCCCTTCGGGGCTCAACAGAACGGGGACCTCTTTCGCTCCTACGCTTCCCATCTTCGTTCTCCTTGGAAATCGACCGTGATCGGTGACGGGGAGATCAATGGTCCCCCGGTTCCATCGGCTCGGGAGTCTCGTCCTCAGCGTCGACGGCCTCCTCATCCGGCTCGGCCGACTCGAGCCGGTGGGGCGGGGCGTCGCGGTGGGCATGTTCCGACGGCGGTAGCTCGGCCCCTCGCGCGCCGGTGGGGGTCGTCGCGAGAAGATAGCTCTCGATCCGCTCGGTGAGTCCGGAGTGCTGCGCGTTCTCCTCGATGAGCCGCAGGACCTCGCTCACCCGGTGGATCGCTTCGGGAGACCCGTTGACCCAGACCCGTCCGTTCTGGCCGACGACGACCTCCGCGCCGGTGTGCTCGCGGATCGTGGTGATCATCGAGCCGTTGCGACCGACCACGCGAGGGATGCGCGCCGGAGAGATCCGGACGATCGTCCCGCCCTCGAGCTTCCCGAGTCCCTCGCCGTTCATCGTGACGCCGATCCGGCCCGTCGCGTCGATGCTCTCGACCTCCACGACGACCGCATCGCCAACGCGGAGGAACCGGTCGGTCTCGTTGATCTCGACCTGCCAGGGGGTTCCCGTCATGTGGAGCGGTGACCAGCGCGGCGCTCCGATGTCGAGGAGCCAGAACGTCCCTTGGACGTCGGTGACGGTCCCGATGACCACGTCGCGGGCCTTCGGGATGTACCGCCCCGAAAGGGGGATCACCGAGACGAGCGGGGGCCGCTCCGACAGCAGGCCCAAGACGCTCGCGTAGACCTTACCGCCGGTACGGTACGTTCCGGGCCCGGGCTTCAACCCCTGGGCTCGGATCTCTTCGCCGGGAAGAACTAGTGTCCGGCCCCCCGAAGGGGACGAGGAGCTACCCTCGCGGCCACGACCTCGGTGGCCCGGACGATGACCTCGGGACATTTTTCGTGCTGCACCGGGGCGCTCGACCTGCGTGCCCTATTTAACCAAAGCGGTCTCGATAGCGCCCTTCGTCCGGGCACTGAGTTTCTCGTACAGCTCGGTCTGCATGCCGGCGGGGATCTCGACCACGCCCGCCCAGCTGCCGTCGGAGAGCCAGTTCTCCTCGACCAGCCGGCCGAGCCCCTTGACCTCCCCGATGACGCGGGGATAGAACTGGGCCGGGATCTTGACCCGGACCTTCACGACGTCCAGGCGGATCGGGATGAGCGGGCGGAGCTTCGCGAGCACTTCCTGCACCTGCTCGTCGACCGGGCGGAACGGGTCGATATGGACCTTCGCCTCGTTCATCGCCGCCTCGATTCGGGCGGGAGGGTGCGGCGCTCCCGTTTGGGGGTTCATCGCGTTCCTCGCGATCGTTGCGACGATCTGCTGTCGCTTCGCCGTCTGAAGCTTGTGACGCTGCTCCGTGGTGACCTGGACCTCGCCCTTCTGGATGATCACCCGGGCGATCTCGGCAAGGTTGCGCGTGTGGAACGTCTTCTCGAGGTGCTCCTCGGAGATCTTGTCGCCCTTCTTGGCGTCCTTGAACACCTGGTCGAGCGCGAGCTTGTCCGCGAGGTCGACCTTCTTCCCGTCCTTGAGGTCCTGGACGGCCTGCGGGTCGACCAGTACCTCGAACCGGGAGCCCTGGGTCTCCCAGCGCGCGATGACCGCGTCCTCGACCTTCACCATGCCCGGAGGGTGAGAGAACGCCGGGTTATGTACGACCCGTGCGACCGGACCCACCCGCCGGGGGTAGGCGGGCCACGTACTTCTGGACCTCGTCGGCGGGGAAGCGGGTCATCCCCTCCCCGACCTGGACGGAGCAGACCTCGACCTGGGCGAGATTGCCTCCTTCCTCGAGGCCGGCGCGCAGTCCTTCGAGCGCCAGGAGGATCGCCGTGTCCCGGTCCATGCCGGGGCGGTACTTCTGCTCGAACAGGTCCATCACTGGACCCTTGTTGCCGCCGGTGCTCGCGGCCCGGAAGCTCGTGAGCGAGCCGGACGGCTCGGTCTCGAACAGGTGGATCCCACCGTCATCGTACCCTCCGACCAAGAGCGCGGTGCCGAACGGTCGAACACCACCGAATTGGGTGTACTGCTGCTTGTAGTCGCAGATGCGCCGGACCAGCAGCTCGACCGACATCGGCTCGGCGTACGTCACGCGGTTGATCTGCGCCGAGAGTCGGGCGTAGTCGACCAGCACGCGGGCGTCGGCGACGAGCCCGGCGGTCGCGCACGCGATGTTCTCATCGATCTGGTGGATCTTCTCGAGGCTCGCGGCCTCGGCGAGCTTCGGGTTCGGGATCCTCCGGTCGGCGATGAGCACGACGCCGTCGGAATAGACAACGCCCGCCGTGGTCGCGCCACGGCGGACCGCCTCGCGAGCGTACTCGACCTGGAACAGCCGTCCGTCGGGAGAGAATACCGTGATCGCCCGGTCGTAGGCCATCTGGCCGGGTTGCATCTCCATGATGAGCGCCTCGACCCGCCACTGAGGTCCCCTTTATAACGAGCGCGCGGGGAGTAACGTTCCCGTGAGCCGATTACGCGACTCGTTCGGGGGGTCGGAATCGCTCCCGGCCGCCCGACAACCGTAAGAGCCGAAACCGGCCCTGCGCCTCCGTGACCGTCTCCCCGGATTCGTCCTCCCCCCGGTCGGGCGGCTGGCGCCTTGCCGTCCGCCCTTCCGCGTACCTTCGTAGCGCGGCCGAGCAGCCGATCGAGTGGTATCCGTGGGGACCCGAACCGTTCGAGGTCGCCCGTCGGACAGGACGACCGATCCTACTCGACCTTGGGGCCTCGTGGTGCCACTGGTGCCATGTGATGGACGAGGGCACCTACTCCGACCCGGAAGTGGCCCGTCTTCTGCTCCAGCATTTCGTGGCGGTCAAGGTCGACCGGGACGAACACCCCGAGGTCGACCGGAGGTACCAGCGCCAGGTCGGCGCCCTCACCGGTGAGGGTGGCTGGCCGCTCACCGCGTTCCTGACCCCGGAGGGAGAGGTGTTCCTGGGAGGGACGTACTTTCCTCCGACCGACGGCCACGGACGCCCGGGCTTCCGCCGGGTCCTTGCCGAGGTCGCCCGGCTGTGGCGGGAAGAGCCGGAGCGGATCCGTCAGAACGCTCGCGGCGTCCAAGGGGCCCTTCAACGGATGCGCGAGCCGCGCCCGAAAGAGGACCGGCCCCTTGACCGGTTCGTCCTGCAGACGCTCGGCGACGTGCGCTCGACCTTCGACCCGGTGAACGGCGGCTTCGGCACCGCCCCGAAGTTCCCGCATCCCACGGCGGTCGAGTTGCTCCTCTGGGACAACTATGCGAACGGGGCGAACGCGAGCGCCGACAGCGCCCACGACACGCTCCTCCGCATGGCCGACGGGGGAATGTTCGACCAGCTCGGGGGCGGGTTCCACCGCTACTCGGTGGACGAGGGATGGCACATCCCTCACTTCGAGAAGATGGGGGTCGACAACGCCGCGCTCCTCTCGGCGTACGTCGACGGCGCCGCCCGCTTCGACGACCCGCGCCTCGAAGAGGTCGTCCGGTCTACCATCGGCTGGGTCCGAGGGACGCTCGGCGACCCGGGCGGCGGGTTCGGGGCGAGCCAGGATGCCGACAACGCCCCCGGCGACGACGGTGGCTACTTCACTTGGACCCGTAGCGAGCTCAAGGAAGCGCTGGAGGCGGACGAGTACCGCCTGGTCTCGCGGTTCTTCGGCGTCGGCACCGACGGCCGGATGCCCCACGACCCGGACCGGAACGTGCTGTTCCGTCTCCTTCCGCTTGCAGAGGCAGCAGAGGGGATCGTCCCGCCGAAGGCGGCGGTGCCGGCGCTCGAAGGGGCCCTCACGAAGCTACGGTCCGTCCGCGCGAGGCGCCCGACCCCGGTGGTCGACCGTGCTCTCTACGCCGACATCAACGGACGCTTCATAGCCGCGTTCGCCCGCGCCGGTGCGTTTCTCGGCGACAGCTCGGTGGTGGCGGACGCCCAAAAGGCCGCCGACCGGGCCCTTCGGGAAGCGTTCCGACCGGACCGGGGGGTCGCGCACCGGATCGGTCCCGATGGATCGGCCGGCTACGGCCTGCTGGAGGACCAGGTGGCGTTCGCCGCCGGCCTCCTCGAGATCGCGGGCGTGCTCGCCTCGCCCACGTATCTGAAGGCGGCCACGGGCCTCCTCGAGTTCGTCGACCGGGAGTTCCGGGGCGAGGACGGCCTCCTCCGCGACCTCTCTCCGAGCGTCTACGACGGCCCTTCCGTCCCCGGGGTCCGGGAGGCGTCCTACCCTCTCGAAGACTCGCCTCATCTTTCCGCGAACGCGTCGGCGGCCCTCTCGTTCATTCGACTCGGGTCGCTCGTTCACGACGACCGATGGACCGACAAGGCGCAGTCTCTCCTTGCTCCCATCGTGCGTCGGATCGGCGATGCGGGGCTGTTCGCGAGCGGCAGCGCGCTCGCCGCGGGCCTACTCGCGACTCCCTCCGTGACGGTCGTGGTGGAGGGGAGCGGCACCAAGGCGGCGGCGCTGCTCAGCGCCGCTCGGAGGACCTACCACCCGAACGCGTGGGTGTTCGCGGGGCACCCCCCGCCGCCGTTCCGTCTCCCGGGGGAGATGGAAACGGGATCGACCGGCTCCGAGGTCCGCGCGCTGGTCTGCTTCGGGACCGCCTGCGCTCCCCCGGTGTCGGACGCGAAAGCGCTGCGGGAACTCATCGCCGGTGGGGCGAAGAGAGCGCTACGGTCGTGAGCTCGCCGAGGTCGGTGCCGTCAAGCAGGTACGCCCGGGCGACGCCGCCGGCGAGGAACCTCCGATAGAGGAACGAGCGACCGCGAGCCGGGCGCTCCCGGTTGAGTGCTTCGGTCCCCGCGAGCGGATTGAAGGCGGGAACGATCACGACCTCGCGAGCCCGCACCTCGGACCGCCGGGACGGTCGGCGGCGCTTTCGAGCGGGAGGCGGTTGGCGCTCGACCCGAACCCAGCAACGCCGCTTCCCTTCGCTGTCGTCCGCGGTCGGAGCGAGCCGGTACCCGGGGTGAAGATGGCCCGCGACGAGCCGGGGAGCACGGAGCACCGGGTTCGATGGCCAGCGGTGCCCGTGGAAGATCCCGACCCCCGAGCGCACGATCCCGGTGGGTGGATGCACCATCACCTCGCGCGGCAGATGCCGGACGATCCCGACGTCGTGGTTCCCAAGGACGAGCTCGGCCGAGAGGTCCGCTCGGAGGATCTCCGAAAAGAAGTCGAAGATCACCGGCCGAAGCGGGACCGGGGTCCCGACGATCGGATGCTTCGCATCGCCGGCCACGACGACCGATCGCACGCCGGCGGCTCGCGCCACCGCGATCAGCCTCTCGGCGAGCAGGTCCGCCGCGGCCTCGGGCGGTCCGAGCGGACGCTCGGGAGTGCTTCCGAGGCCGAGGTGGATGTCGGCCACGACGAGGGTCCGGCTCTCGGACGGGTCGGCCGGCTCGATGACGAGCGCCGGCGCGTCCGGTACGGGCCGCAGAACGGTCTCCACGACGAGGTGAGCAGGCCCCGGGCCAATACGGTTCGCGACCGGAGCTACCCTCGCTCTCCGAGAGGTCGAACCATGTGCTCTTATATAAAAGAGGTAAATGGATTGTTCCGGGGGAGCCGGGTGCAGTCCGCACGAGAGCAGTCGATCGATCGGATCCGCTCGCTGCTCGAGCGCGCCGGGTTCTACGTCGCCGACACGCACTCGATCCGCCCGACGAGCTTCGACCTTGCCGCTCGTCGGGACGCTACGCTCCTTCTCGTGAAGGTCCTGAAGAACATCGACGCGCTCGATTCGGAGGAAGCGAACCGGCTCCGCGAGCTCGGCCAGCTGTTCCCGGCGATCACGCTCGTGATCGGTCAGACGTCGGGCGCGTCGGAACTTGACCCCGGCGTGGTGTACACCCGCTACGGAGTACCGATCATCAACGAGGAGACGCTCCAGGAGTTCCTCGAAAAGGCGCTCCCTCCGTTCCTCTACGCGAGCCCCGGCGGGACGTTCGCCCAGGTCGACGGGCCCCGGCTCCGGGAGCTCCGGGGCGAGCGGGGGCTTTCCCTCGGGACCCTGGCGAGCATCGCGGGGGTTTCCCGGCGGGCGATCCAGCTCTACGAGGAGAGCGCCGGGGCCGAGGCGCTCGTCGTCGAGCGGATCGAGACGTTCCTCGGGGAGACGATCGTCCGCCCCATCGACCTGTTCAACTGGGCCTCCCGAGGTCAGGACGACAACCGCAAGGGAGCGCCGGAGGACGAGCCTCCCACGACCGCGGAGCGCTCTCGCTCGTCCCCGGGAGACGCGCTACGGGACGGGGTCGTTCGGCAGCTCGGCGGGATGGGCCTCGAGGTGACGGTCACCGTCCGTGCCCCGTTCGACGCCCTCGCTCGGACCCCGGATGTGCTTCTCGCCGCCGTCGGGAGCCTGCGGACCGCGCTCCATCGCGCCGAAGTGCTGCACGGGCTCGCCCGGGTCGCCGAGGGGCACGCACTGTTCGTCGTCCGCGACCCCGTGCCCCGCTCCTCCATCGCCGGCCTCCCGATCCTCACGTTCACTGAGCTGCGTCGGCACCGCGACCCGGACGAGCTGATCGAGGAGATCACCGAACGGGAAGGTCCGTGAACACCGCGGTGTTCCCGAACGCCCCCGGCGTCCTCCTCCTCGCGCCGGTCCGTGGCCTCACGTCGGAGGTGCCGCGGCTCCTGGCGGCGCTCGAAGGGCTAGCGCCGGTACAGCTCGGGTTCGGCCTCTCCTCCGGCGAGCTGCAGAGCCTGCACGACTACTTCGTCGCCTCCGAGGCCGAACCGGTGGTCCCGCTTACCGACAACGAGACGAGCGAGGTGCGCGGGCTCGTCCGTTTCGGTGAGGTCCGGGTCCCGAACCCGTCGTTCGTCGAGGCCCTCCGCTGGGCGGAAGCGCGGAAGGTCCCTGCCGTCCCCCTCGACCCCGACGACGACCATACGGCGGCGCTGTTCGCCCATCACATCGGCTACCTCGAGCTCGTCCGGCGGACCGTCCGCGAACGGCGGGTCTCCCGCAGTCCCCCGACCCCGTCCTCGGCCGACGAGTTCGCTCTCGAGTGGGACCGCGAGGTCGCCGCCGGCCGAGGGTCGCGGAGCTTCGCCGCGGCCCGGGACGGCTACCTCGCGCGCCAGGTCTCCGCGATCGCCTCCCGGCGCCCGCTCGGGGTCGTGGTCGATCGGGAACGGTTCGACTCGGTCCGGGAGCTGATCCTCGAACCCCCCCGACTTCCGTCGGAGTGAGAAGACCCGTCCGGTTCCCGCGCGCTAGTCCTCGCGCGCGAGGATCTTCTCGAGCATCGCGCGACCGGAGCGGCGGAACTCGTCGAGCGACCCCTCGTTGACGAGCATCCCGTCCGCGAGCGCGAAGGCGTTCCCGATCCCCCACTTGAGCTCGCGGTGGTCCCGGTTGTAGAACTCCTGGAGGTCGGTGGCGTCGTCGGCCCGGCTTCGGCTCGTCATGCGGTCGTGCCGAGTCTCGGGCGAGGCGAAGATCCCGAGGACGAACAGGTCGCCGAAGTTGTGTCGGAAGACCGTCACCTCGGTGTCGGACCGGCAGCCGTCCACGAGCATGCGGGTCTCGGTGAGCTTCGGTATCGCGCGTTGGGCCCAGATCCCCGGCCCGTGCTTCTCGCGTTCCTCGGAGGCGATCCGAGCCACGTTCTGGTTGGTGACCTGAAGTCCACGCCGTCGGGTCTCCTCGCGGACGAGGTCGCCCATCTTGAGCGTCGCGAGGCCCATCGACCGGGCGACGCCGACGAGCTCGTCCTTGCCCGAACCGGGCATGCCGACCGTGACGATCAGCTTCATAGCGACGGCGGCGGCTCGTCGGAGGCGGTCTTCTTCTCGGTCGCGCCCGCCTTGAGGTGGTCCGCCACCTCGTGCTCGGTGACCATCTGAAGGCGGTCCGCCCTCTGGCGGTACGCCACCGCTTCCTGCTCGGCGAGGCGAGCGGTCTCGATGTAGCGGTCGACCTTCACCTTGAGCTCGGCGGTCTTCTGCGTCTTGGTCGCGGCCCTCAGTTCGAGCGCCCGCGCCTTCTGCTGTCGGTCGACCACCTTCTGCTGGAGCTTCCGGACGCGATAGTGCAGGCTCGTCACGTCCGAGCCGACCGGCGCGCCTCCCGAGCGGTTGGTCGCCGCCGCGATGTCGCGCTCGTGCTGCTTCATCTCCTGCTCGATCTCGGGGATCTGTGCCAGGGCCTTCTGTCCCCTCTCCCGCAGCAGGGTCGCTTGGTGCCGGAGCTTCTCGATATGCGTGTTCAGCCGGGCCACGCGCTGCTGCGCGCGGGCCGCCGCCCTGTCGTGGCGGGCGGCGATCTCCCGGAGCTTGGTGATATCCGCATACTGCTGACCGATCCAGCGGGACCGTCGGGCGGCGAGAGGGGTGGCGGCCCCGGTTTGCTGAGGGGCTTCTCCCCCACCGGTCGCCATCAGCACAGAGTGACCCGGCCGCGAGATATAGCCATTGTCGTACGGCCGAAGGCGGGCGGTCGGCTCAACTCTGTCGGGGCCGTGGAGGTCGGAAGAACGGTGCGAGCCGGGCCGCGAGCTGCGACACCGGCACGCGCTCCTGGGTCTTCGAGTCGCGCGTGCGGACGGTAACCGTGTCGCGATTCAGTCCGTCGCCGGTCGTCTCGGAATCTACGGTAACGCAGAACGGGGTCCCGGCCTCGTCCATGCGGGCGTAGCGTTTGCCGATCGTCCCGGAGTCGTCGAGCTGGTTCGCGATGCCCTCGGCGGCGAGGTCGTCGGAGAGCTTCAGCGCGTAGCCACCGTGCTCCTTAGGGATCAGGGGAAAGACCCCGACGGGCACCGGGGCGAGGTAGGGGGGAAGGCGCCAGACGGTCCGATCCCCGTCCTTTCCCAGGTGCACGTCCGCTACGGCCCAGAGCGAACGGTCGACCCCGTAGGTGAGCTCGAGGACGTGAGGGAGCACCGAGCGGCCCCCGGTGAGCGTGACCGAGAGGTCCTTTCCCGATCCCTGGCCATGGCGGCCGAGGTCGTAGTCGCCGCGGTAGTGGACCGCCCCGATCTCCTTGAACCCCGCCATGCTGTCGAGCGCGACCTCGACGTCGAACTGGATGCGGTTGTAGAACGCACGCTCCTGGTCCGACTTCTCGAAGAGACGGATCCGCTCGGCAGGGAACCCGAGGACGTCGCGATAGTAGCGGTAGGTGTGAACGAGGTGGTAGACGTAGAACTCGGGAAGGGCTCCCACGGAGACTAGGTCGCCAGCGGAGGTCGCCACAGCCTCCTCGGAACCGGCGAGCCGTCGCGCCGCCCGTACGACCGGAAGCTTCTCGTCACGGACCCGCTCGAACGGCAGCGGAAAGTTCTCCGGATCAAAGAAGATCTGCAGCTCCGCCTGCTCGAAACTGCGCATCCGCAGGACGAGCTGGCGTGGCGCGATCTCGTTACGGTACGCTTTCCCGATGATCGCGATCCCGAGCGGAAGGGCGTGGCGGCCGACGTCCCACATCCGGGGAAAGGAGAGGTAGCTGCTCTGCGCGGTCTCCGGACGCAGATAGGCCCGTTCGTGACCGGTCACTCCGTAGTCGAGGCCGAACATGAGGTTGAACGGCGGCGGCACGCTCAGGGTCGTCGCGCCGCAGCTCGGGCACTTCACGCCCTTGGCGCGGACGAGCTCCTCGACCTCCTTCGAGGTGAGTCCATCGACACCTTCCGGTCGCACCTTCTCGAGCACGGTGTCGGCGCGGAACGCGTTGTGGCACGTGTCGCACACCACCTCGGGGTCGGTGAAGTTCTCTAGGTGCCCCGAGGCGCGCACGACCGCCTCGGGCAGGATCTCGGACGGGTCGATGAGGTAGTAGTCGTGGGAGAGGCCCACGAACCAGGCGGCCCAAGCGTCCTCGATGCGGCGCTTCAGGGCCCTTCCGAGCGGGCCGTAGTCGTAGAGTCCCTGGGCGCCACCGTAGATCTCGGCGGTCGGCCAGAAGACCCCTCGGCGGCGCAGTAGGGCGAACAGCTCGTCGCTCTTCATCGGCCGTGCTCCCGGTGTCGGCCCGGGGTTCGGCTCCGGACCATAAGGTGTTCGGTCGTGCGGGTGACGACCTGGTACGCCGGGTCGTCGGGCGGGAGCCGAAGGATGACCGGCGCGACCGGCATGCCTGCGACGACGAGCGCGCACTCCGGCTCGCCGAGCCACCTCCAAGGCTCGACGAGAGCGGCCCGGGCGAGGAACGCCGCCGAGACCGGTCGGCGGCGGAGCCGGGACGCGACGTAGGCGAACTCCATCTCTCGCCAGAGCGACGGAGCATGGAACATCGCATTGTCGGTGCCGAGCAGCACCGAAAGACCGAGGCGTTCCATCGCCCCCAGGTCCGGCTGTCGAGCGAACAGCGCGTTCGACCGCGGGCATACTGCGACCGACACCCGTTCGTCCCGGACGGTGGCGAGGTCGTCGGGGGTCGCCTTCGCCAGATGGATGAGCAGGTCCGGTCGGGGGTCCAAGTAGCGCTCCGGCTTCTCGCGGACCGCCTCGCTCGCGTGGAGGGCGAACGGCTTTCCCGCGGCCCGACACGCCCGGGCGACGGCCCTACGGGTCTCCTCGGTCTCGTCCCGGGCGCTCGACAGTCCGGCACCGTCGGCCACCGCGAGGAGACCTCGCAGCTCGGAGCTCACGACGGGGCGCGCCAGCGGTCGGCCGAGGGCGAGCACGCGGACCGAACTGCCCCGCGCCGCGTCGCGCAGCAGCTCGACGCCGGCGCGTCCCTCTTCCCGAAAGTCCACGGTCGCCGCCACACCCTCACGCTCCATCCGGTGGAGCGACGCTCGGATCGCCGCGACCTTCTCCGCCCGACTGGCGCTCGCAAGGAGGCGGAACTTGTACCCGTGCGGCGGCTGGATGAGCTTTGAAACCGGGCCGGGCGGCGGTTCGCGCACCGAGACCGCGTCGCCGAGATGGGTGTGAGCGTTCACCGGAGGCGGCACGACGATCCCGCGGATCCGGGTCTCGCCGCGATGACGTCCTTCCGTCCCGAGAGCGCCGACCTCCGTGACCCGCCCGTCACGGACCCGCACGTACGCAGGTCGAGCCCCTTCGACGTCCAGGATCGCTCCTACCACGAGCATGCGATTCACGGCGGGAACCCTCCGCCGACTTAAGCGGCTTACCGCGCTCCCCCAAGCGATAAGGGACCGGGGACCTCACGTCGTGACGCGGACCATGGACGGCGCGACCGACGACCGACCCCGGGACCTCCTCGTCTCGGGTCACGTCATCGTGGACCGGTTCCTCACCGTCCGGTCGTTTCCCGATGCCGACCGCACGGTTCCGGTCGTCACGTCCCGCACCGAGCTCGGGGGGACCGCGACCAACATCGTGCGCGCGGCCTCCCGGCTCGGTGTCGCCACCGGCCTCGTGGCCCGGGTCGGCGACGGGTTCCCGGCCGAGTACGTCACCGCGCTGCGTCGCGCCGGGGTTGACGTCCGCGGACTCGAGCGGGTGCGCGCTCGTCCCACCCCGACGTGTTACATCGTCGAGGACGCCAAAGGTGCCCAGCGCACCCTCATCGACCAAGGAGTGATGGGGGCTCGGCAACCCGCGCGGGTGCCCCTTCGCTGGATCTCGGAGTACTCGTGGCTCCACCTGACCACCGCGGACCCCGAGTTCCAGCTCCAGCTCCAACGGAGCGCTCGTCAGCGCGGCCTGAAGGTCGCCGCGGACCCGGCCCAGGAGATCCACTACCGCTGGGACCGCCGGTCGTTCCGAAAGCTGCTCCGGGGTTCGGAGATCCTCTTCGGCAATCGCTCGGAGGTCGGTCGCGCCCGAGAGTTCGTGGGAGCGACCCGGACCGAGGGTCTGCTCGAGTTCGTTCCGCTGGTCGTGCGTACGGAGGGTCGGTCCGGCGCGACGGCGTTCTCGCGGGCCGGAACCGTCCACGTATCGGCGGCCCGGCCGACCAAGGTCCGCACGCTCGTGGGCGCTGGGGACGCGTTCCGGGGCGGCTTCTATGCCGGCTGGTTCGCCGGTCAGCCGCTTGGCGCCTGCCTGACGGCCGGGACGCGCAGCTCCGCACGATGGATCGAGGGGCGGAGGTAGTGGTCGTCCGATGGAGATGCACGCGTTCGGACGGTTGACGCCCGTCGAGGTGGCCCGTAAGCGCTTGTGGGGGGCGGTCCGACCGATCGACCGCGTCGAGCCGGTTCCGACCGAGCTCGCGTTCCGACGGGTGCTCGCGGACGACGTGCGGGCCCCGTCGCCGGTGCCGAGCTTTGCCCGGACGACGTGGGACGGCTACGCGCTCCGCAGTGCGGACACTCGAGGCGCTTCGCGTTCGCGACCGGTCGAGCTGCAGGTCGTCGGGGAGGTGTTCGCGGAGCAGTCGTTCCGCCGACGGCTCGGTCGGGGGGAGGCGGTGGCGATCGCGACCGGGGGAGCGATTCCCGCGGGAGCGGACGCGGTCGTCATCTTCGAGGAGGTCGACCGCGACGGACCGCGGGTCCGGGTGCCCCGGCCGATCGCGAAAGGAGACCGCATCTCGCCTCCGGGACACGACTTCCCCCGGGGAGCGCTTCTCGGGCGCGCGGGGGACGAGCTCTCCGCACCGGTCCTCGGCGCCATCGCGGCGTGCGGGATCGCCAACGTCCCAGTGTACGCGCAGCCCCGCGTCGCGGTCATCCCGAACGGAAACGAGCTCCTCTCCCCCGGCAAGGCCCCTCGCACCGGGCGGGTCTTCGAGAGCAACAACGCCACGATCGCTTCCGTCGTGCTCGCCGCAGGGGGCGTCCCGGAGCTTCGTCCTCCGCTCGCCGATGACGCGACTCTGATCGAGCGGGAGTTGCGCTCGGCGCTCGCGAGTTCCGATATCGTGTTGGCCACGGGAGGAAGCTCGGTCGGGGAGCGCGACCACCTTCCCCGGATCCTTCCGAAGCTCGGGGACCTCCTGTTTCACGGGATCGCCGTTCGGGCCGGAAAGCCGACCCTCGCCGCGCGGAGCCGAGGGAAGGTCGTGGTCGGGATGCCCGGACACCCCACCTCGTGCCTCGCCAACATGTACTGGCTCATGCTGCCCGTCCTGCGAAAACTCGCCCGGCGACCCGGCCCGGGTTGGACCGACGGGTGGGCGGTCCTCGGGAGCGACGCGGTGGCTCCTTCTCCCGGGCTCGCCACCTTCGTGCCCCTCCGATTCCGAGGAGGAAGGGCGTACACGACGTACCGAGGGTCCTCCGTCATCACGAGCCTCTCCGGGGCGACCGCGTTCGCGCTCCTTCCGCGAGGGCGCCACGTGGTCCACCGCGGCGACCGCGTCCGCGTGCACTTCCTCGACCCGCCCCTTGGACCGGGCCGCCCATAGTGAGGGCGGGTCGGGCAGAGACAACGGTTATGCGGCCACTCGCCTCGGTCGGTCGTGGCGCGTCATGACCTCGCGCTGGCGATTCTTTCGATCGAGGGGACCAACTGCGACGACGAGCTCCGGGAAGCCCTCGTCACGCTCGGTGCTCGCCCCGAGGTCGTGCATCTGAAGCAGCTCGAAGGGCGGGAGGTCACGCCGGAAGCGCGGCGTCATCTAGCCGACTACCAGGGACTCTTCGTGCCCGGAGGGTTCTCCGCGGGCGACTACGTTCGTGCCGGCGCGATCTTTGCGGCGCGGGTCCGAGCCGCGATAGGCCCGGAGCTTGAGGAGTTCGTGCGGGACGGCCGGATCGTTGGCGGCATCTGCAACGGGTTCCAGGTCCTCACCGAGCTCGGTCTGCTGCCCGGGAGTCCGGGGGGCCATCTTCGGCCGCCGCAGGTCGCGTTGATGACGAACGACTCCGGCCACTTCGAATGCCGTCCGACGTTCGTGGCATGGGAGGGCGGGAACTTTCCACCGCTCCAGGGCGTGCCGGAAGGGTCGCGGTTCCTGTTCCCCTCCGCCCACGCGGAAGGCAAGTTGGTCCTGGGAAGCGAGTCGCTTCGCCGCTCGGTCGAAGAGAACGGACAGGTCTTGTTCCGCTGGGTCGCCCCCGACGGTTCCCGCGCGGTCTATCCCTGGAACCCGAACGGGGCGGAGGGGAACATCGCAGGACTCACGAACGCCGAGGGGAACGTCTTCGGTCTGATGCCGCACCCCGAGCGCTCGTTCTTCCGCGCCCAGGCTCCCGACTGGACCCGCGCCGGCTCACCGGAGGGGTTCGGGGACGGTCACACCTTCCTCGAGGCCGTCCTCCGGTACGTCGAGCGCCATACCTAGCCACGGTGGGGTCGAAGTCGCCAGACGTCGAGCTGTTCGCCCTCCAGCCTTCTCGTGGCTACGACATCCACGCGGCCTCCCCAGGACCGAAAGCGTTCCCGGATCCGTTCGAGACCCTGCGGGTCCTGCCGGGAGGAGACGAGGACGAACGCCGACCCCTCCGGAAGGAGGTGCTGGTCGAGCTCGTCCACCAGCCGGGCGGTCACCCGACAGCCGTCCGGGCCACCGTCCAGCGCGAGATTGTGCCACCGGTCCGGGTCCTGTTCCTCCCGGCTCGTCGGGAGGTACGGGGGGTTCGACACGATGCGATCGAACCGTCCCAGCCCGCGCGCGAGGTCGGTGCGGACGAGCCCGACGTCGAGGCGCTCGGCGAGGGCGCGTCGCCGGAGCGAACGAAGAGCATGCGGATTCCGGTCGGTCGCCACCACCCGCGCTCCCCGTCGCGCGGCCGTGAGCGCGGCGAGCCCGGTTCCCGTCCCGACCTCGAGGAAGCGTGTGTCGGGAGCGACCTCAGCGAACGGTAGGAGAAGGAACGTATCCTCGCGGGGCGGGTAGACCGACGGTTCGTCGTCGGTCCCCCCGGGTCCGGACCGAGCGCCCTTCGGTGGCGGCCCGGCGGCGCGATGGCTTCTTATTGGCTCCACGCGTACAACCTAGCCTCACGGTATAATTGGCAATGCCTCGTCGTCTTTCTCCTCCGGTCAAGATCGGGATCACGGGTCTCCCGGGGTCGGGCAAGACCCAGACGTTGCTACGGATCATCGAGCTCCTGGAGGAAGAGGGAGTGACGGTCGGCGGAATGGTCACCGAGCCGATCGTCGAGAAGCAGCGACGGACCGGTTTCCAGATCACGGACTGGATGACGAAGGAACACGAGGTCTTCGCGCACGAGGGACTCAAGTCGCGGATCCGCTCGGGCCGGTACGGTGTCAACATCGCCGCGCTCGAGGGGCTGGGGACCCGCGCGCTCGCGGAGGCCCGTGAGTCGGCCGACGTGATCGTGATCGACGAGGTCGGGAAGATGGAGGTCGAGAGCGAGGCGTTCACGAAGAGCGTCATCGATACGCTCGACGCCCGCAAGTCGATCGTGATGACCCTCCACAAGAAGTCGAGGAACCCCTTGCTCCAGGACATCCGTCGGAGGGACGAGCTACGCCTGCTCGAAGTGACCCCGGTGAACAAGAACCTCCTCGCGTTCAAGATCGTTCATCTGATCACCGGCCGCGCCCATTGAACGTCTCCGTCGAGGGGGGCACGGAGCTCCTCCTTCCCCACCGCGCCCCCTCGCGGGGCCCCGGGCGAAGGGCGCCCGTGTTCTACAATCCGGCGATGGCCGGTGACCGCGACCTGGGTGTCGCCCTCGCGATGGCGCTCGCCCCGCTGCCCCACCGACGCCGGGTGGGCTGGGAGATGACGGCGGCCACGGGGGTTCGAGGTCTCCGCCTGCTCGCCGAGACCGCCGTGTTCGAGCGTTTCCTCTTCACCGAGGCGAACCCCGAGGCGTTTCGGGTGCTCCGGGAGAACGTCAACCGCTTTTCCGGGACGGTCGCGGTCGAGGGGGATGCGCGGGTCGTCCCGTCGGAGGCGCCGTTCGACTACGTCGACCTCGACCCGTACGGCACTCCGGTGCCGTTCGCCGTGAACGCCATCGCTTCGGTTCGGCCCGGTGGCGTGGTCGCCGTCACCGCCACCGACATGATGGTGCTGGCCGGCGCGCAGCCGTCGGCGTGCCTGCGCCGCTACGGGGCGCGACCGGTGCGCGGACGCTTGGGCCCGGAGGGCGGGCTACGGATACTGCTCGCGATGCTCGCCCGGGAGGCCGAGCGCCTCGGTCGGTCCGTCCGTCCCTTGCTATCGTACTCCCGAGATCACTACGTTCGGGCCTACCTGGAGGTCGGGGACCGTTCCGCCGAGAACGCACCGGTCGCTGAGGTCCAGCCGGAACAGTGGTCGGGGCCCTGGCTCGGGGACCGAGGCCCGTACGGGCCGCTCTGGTTGGGCCCCCTCTTCGACCTCGAGGTCGTCGAGCGCCTTCACCCCCCCGAGCGGGCCGCCCGGCCGGCCGAGGTCGAACGGTTCATCGCGCGCCTGAAGGAAGAGGCCATCGTGGACCGGCCGTTCTACTACGAGGCGAACGTGCTCTCCTCCCGCCTCGGGCTCGCCGCGCCGCCGGCTCTTCGGTCCGTCTTCGACGCCCTCCGGACCCTCGGATTCCATGTGGCGAGGACCCACGCACGCCCGGAAGGTTTCCGGACGGACGCGCCCCGACTCGACGTCGAGCAGGTGGTCCAGGAGCTGGGCGGGTCAGGTCAGTCCCAGAAGACCCGGGTCCGGGCGTAGGCGCGCTCGGCGCGAAGGATCTCGACGAAGAACGCGTCGTCGTCGCGATAGAGACGCATCAGTAGGCGCCGGGCGGTCTCGGGTCCGATCCCGCGGGCGGCGAGGGCGTACAGAGCGCGTTCCCCGTAGTGCGCGACGAGCTCTGCGCTGGTGTAGCCGGCCCGCACCAGCGCCTCCGTCCCCGGCGCCAGCGTACGCTCCCGTCGGGTCCGTCGACCTTTCGAGGGCTTCTCGCGGGAACGCTTCCGCTTCGCGTAGTCGCTCAGCCGGTCGATCTCCTCGGTTCGGCGCGGCGACAACACCGCCGAGAGCGACCCGTGGCACAGGAGGCATCGGCTCCCGCCCTCGGTTCTGTAGCGTGACGGGGTGGTCGTGCGGACGAACCCGCACCGAAGGCAGACGAGCGTCAGGGGCTCCTTGGCGAGCCGCTCCTGGACCGCCTTCAGCAGCGTCGGCGGCGGGAGGTCCGGAACGGTCCGCCACTCGAGTCGTTCGAGCGGACCGTCGGTGAACGCGGACGGGGCGGTCGCCACGACCTCGATCCGTCCGTCCCGGATCCGCTCGAGGACCTCGGTGGCGTGCTCGAGGTCGTAGCGGTCGTGGAGCGTCTTCTCGAGCGTCTCGTCTCCGAGCGGGTTGAGTCGGCTGGCCGCGAGCAGCGGGTCGAGGGTCCGAAGGTCGCGCGGGTCCGCGGACGCCGGCACCACGCCGAGCTTCCGGGCCACGGCCAAGAACACCCAACGGTAATCGAGACCGGACGGGACAAGCCGCTCTACGAGCGGTCGAACGGTCGTCGGGTCGATCGAGAGCGCGTCGACGAGCGTCGCGGCGTCGACCGCGACCGGAAGCTCGAGGACGAACCACGTCGGTTCGACGGCCGCGACCTCGACCCGGGCCCCGAGGCGTGCGGTGAGCAGACCGGCGGTGGCGAGCGAGAGCGTCTCGTTCGTGCGGGTGCCGAAGCAGGCGCCATAGACGACCACCCTTCCGTGGGACGTGACGGTGACCCGACGGTCCGTCGGGATCGTCCCGGCGAGCGCCGGGGCCTTCCGCCGCTCCTCGAGGTACTCCCGGTCCACGTCCGGGATCGGGTAACCCTCCAGCTTCCCTTCGCGCCGTAGCTGTCCGATCTCCTGCGCTACATCGAACGGGACCGGGAGGTCCTCCCCCGCCCAGCGAGGCTCCCGGCCGATCTCTTGGACCGTCTCCACGAGGAGCTCCCCGTCGCGGTACTCCACGACCTTCCAGGTGCGGCCGTGGAGCAGGAAGATCTCCTCGGGTTGGGCGAGGATCTGGGTGAGGACGAACCGCTCGTCGAGCGTGCCGATCAGCCGACGAGTACCGATGTCCCGGAGTCGGTACGTCCGCTCGTCGGGAATCAGCGAGAGCGACGCGTAGAACCGCGGCAGGGTGCCGCGCCCGGGGGTGAGGCGACGACCGTCCCGACGAGCGAGCCCGAGCCCGACCAGGTAGTCGATGAGGTCGGTCCACTCGGAGTCCTGGAGGTCGGCGGTCGCTGCCGCATGCCGCAGCGGCCGCAGGAGGTCCTCCGCCTCGAGGCTCCCCTCCGCACGAAGGGTCGCCACCACCTGCTGGGCCGCCGCCAAGCGGTTCCGGGTCCGCCAGGAGACCGGCTCGATGAGTCCGCTGTCCGCCCGTCGTGCGAGCACCGCGGCCTCCTCGAGGTCGTCGTCGTCGAGAGCGAGAACGGTGCCGTGGATGGTTCGGTCGAGACGGTGTCCCGACCGACCGACCCGCTGAACCAGGCGGCCGACCTGGTGGGGAGAGCCGAACTGGACCACGTGGTCGACGACACCGATGTCGATCCCGAGCTCAAGGGAGGAGGTGGCGACGAGCCCACGCAACTGACCTTCGCGGAACGCGCGTTCCGCTTCCTCACGGACCTCGCGCGAAAGAGACCCGTGATGGACCGCGATCGGAAGGTCCGGCGCCAGCTTCTGCAGCCGTGCGGCGAGCCCTTCGGCGGTCGGTCGCGTGTTGACGAAGACCAGGGTCGTCCGATGCTGGCGGATCTCCTCCTCGACGGCGCGCAGTCCGTCCAGCAGTCCTTTGTCGGCCTTCAGGTCCCGCGCGAGCGACTCGTTGAGCGGAGGTCGGTCGTGCCCCGGCCGGCGCGCCGTGAGCTCGAGCGGCCGTCGCTCCTGAGCGACCCGTACCTCGACCGTTCGAGGAGCGGGCGAAAGGAACCGCGCGACCTCGCTCGGGTTGCCCACCGTCGCGGAGAGCCCGATCCGCCGGACCAAGCGGCCGGTCAACCGGTCCAACCGCTCGAGCGTGATCGAAAGCTGCGCGCCGCGGTCGGAGCCGACGAGCTCGTGGACCTCGTCGATCACCACCGAGCGAACGTTCCGAAGCGACTCGCGCAATCGAGCCCCGGTCAGAAGGAGCTGAAGCGTCTCCGGGGTCGTCAGAAGTAGGTCCGGAGGGCGTCGGGACTGGGCGAGTCGCGCCGAGGTCGGGGTGTCGCCGTGTCGGACCGACGCGCTCAGTCCGATCTTCGTTGTGAGGGCCACGATCCGGTGCTCGAGGTCCCGATTGAGCGCTCGCAGCGGCGTGATGTAGAGGATCGAGATCGGCGGGCTCGGGTCGGCGAGACGGCGCGAGAGGAGGGGGAGCAACACGGCCTCGGTCTTCCCGGTGCCCGTCGGCGAGAGCAGCAGGGCATCGGCGCCGGTCTCGAGAAGGGGGAAGGCGAGTCGTTGGATCTCGGTGGGCTCGTTCAGGCCAAGGTCGCGGACCGCTTCCTGTAGGCGCGGGTCGAGAGTGGTGAAAGCGGGGGCGGGTGCGGCCATGAACGGGCCGCACCAGCCCGGCCGAACGGAAAGGGATGACGGGACCTACGCGTCGCCCGGAGGCTCCAGGTCGAGCATCTTGAGCCCGTAGCTCTCCACCATCGGCCGGCCGAAGCTTCGGCCGGGGAACACTTCGACCATCACTTCCTGGAGCATCCCCACCTTGGCGCGCAGGAGATGCCCACCGACAAGGCGGTGGTCGGGGCCGGCGACGGCACCGTGCAGATGGAGCGACGGCACCCCATCCTGACGGGCGATCGTCCCGTGGAGCGCCACCACTTCGTGGGGCACCGAGAGGTCGTGCGGACGGTACTGTGTCCCGTCCCAGTATCCGAAGGTGGCGCTGCGGAACATCCCGACACCGAACACGACCGCCCCTGCGCGGACATCCTCTCGCAGGGCGAACTCGGAGAGCGCCTCGAAGAGATCCTGGCCGTCGTCGAGCCGCAAGACCCAGCGACTCCCATCACGCACCGCCTGCATCGCTTCGTGGAGGGGTCTCCGCCCTAAGGGGTTTCTCGGGCCTACCTTTGTTACTGAATTCAGTAACGTCTTATCCCGGGCCGTCCTCCTGACGGGCGTGTTCAGCCGCACCGAACGGGTATTCCTCAAGGTGCTCGCCGAGTCGCCGACTCCCTCTGGTGGCGCTCGCCTGGAGCAGGTGTTCCCGAATCCAGTGTACCGACGCAAGCTCATGTGGGGGATCCGACAGAAGGCCGGCGAGTCGCTCGAGGATTGGCATCTCTACACCGTGGCCGCGCGCCGGGACTCCCGCCTCCTTCCCCGGGAGGCGGAAGGGGCGGAGCCTTCACGACCGTTGTTCGCTGACCCGATCGTCGGAATGGTGGAATCGCTGAAACGCTCGCTCCGGAGACGGGCCAAGGACCCGAAAGCGGCCGCCGCCCCCAGATCGGGGCGGTCGAGGTGAACCGGTGGTAGCGGTGGTGGCCGGGGTCGCGATCGGGGTCGCCGTTGGTCTGGTCCTCATCCTGGTGATCTTTTACATCCTCGTTCTACGACGTGGGCGAAGCCTCGGGACGAGAGGGATCATACAGCGTTCGCGTCTTCGCTGTCCGAAGTGCGGCAGAGAGTTCGATTTCGATTACTTTCCCGGCGGCTCGTTCACGGCGCTCAGGCTCGGACGGTCTCGCTACATGTCGTGTCCGCTCTGTCACCGATGGTCCGCTTTCAACCTCCATGACACGATGATCGCGCGGACCCCAACGTCGGCCGAATCCGGCGACACCCGCGACCCACCGCTCTCCCCCGAATGACCACGCGCGACCCCCGCTCGAGTCCCCGGGCGACGTCGCCCGGGCTCGCCATCTGGAAGCCCGGAAGGAAAGGGTAATGGGCCTCGGACGGTAGATTCCTCGGATGCCCTCGTTGCCCTCCTCCGCTCGACCGGTCCGGTCGGTCGACGAGCTGCTGTCGCACATTCGCTCCGGTGGCCGCGCCGTGGTCGCTCTCTCGGGCGGAGTCGACTCTTCCCTCGTGGCATCGCTCGCGTTCTCGGCGTTGGGACCGGATGCGGTCGCCGTGACGCTCGTCGGCCCCGCCGTATCGCACGGCGAGGTGGACCGCGCGAGTCGCGTAGCGGCCGCCATCGGGATCGAGCATGCCCTCGTCCCAACCGACCCGCTCTCCCGGGCGGAGTACCGGGAGAACGGACCGGATCGGTGCTATCACTGCCGCGTGGTCGAGACGTCCGCGCTGCGCGAATACGGAGCGACGCGCTCGGCGTTGCAGTACCTCGACGGAGTCCAACACGACGACCTTTCCGATGACCGGCCCGGCCTCCGCGCGATGGACGAGGCAGGGTTCCATCACCCGCTCGTCTGGGCAGGCTGGGGAAAGTCCGAGGTCCGGACCGAGGCGCGGCGCCGCGGCCTACCGAACTGGGACCAGCCGTCGGATGCGTGCCTTGCGTCGCGCGTGGCCCACGGGGAGACGGTGAGCGCCGAGCTCCTCGGACGAATCGAGGCCGCGGAGCGAGTGCTCCTCGACCGAGGGTTCCGGCGGGTCCGGGTGCGCGTGCGCTCGGGGTCTGCCCGGATCGAGGTCGACCCCTCCGAGGTCGCCCGCCTCCTCGGAGAACCTCTCGCGAGCGAGGTCACCGACGCGATCGCCCAGATCGGTTTCTCCACCGTCTCGATCGACCCGCGCGGTTACCGCGGCGCGCTCGTGGACCTGGCGATGGCCCCATGACTCTGGAAACCCGCGCCGGGGCCGAGCCCGCCCTCGCCCCGCTCCCGGGACGTTTTCGGCTCGAGACCGACCTGGTGCCCCAAGGAGACCAACCCGAGGCGATCGACGAGATCGTCCGTCGGGTGGAGAACGGCGAGAAGTTCGTCACTCTCCTCGGCGTCACAGGAAGCGGCAAGACGTTCACGATGGCCCACGCGGTCGCCCGCCTCCAGCGGCCGACCCTCGTCATCAGTCCCAACAAGACGCTCGCCGCGCAGCTCGTCAGCGAGTTCCGGGCGTTGTTCCCGAACAACGCGGTCGAGTACTTCGTGAGCTACTACGATTACTACCAGCCCGAGGCGTACGTCCCGCAGATCGACCTCTACATCGAGAAGGACGCATCGATCAACGACGAGATCGACCGCCTGCGTCACCGCGCGACCCAAGCGCTCCTGACCCGACGGGACGTGCTCATCGTGGCCTCGGTGAGCTGCATCTATGGTCTCGGGTCTCCCGAGGACTATCGTGCGTCGGTCGTCGAGCTGAAGGTGGGCGAGGAGACCTCCCGTCAGTCGCTGCTCGAGCAGCTGGTCCGGATGAAGTACGCACGCAACGACGTGGAGCTGAAGCGCGGCCGGTTCCGCGTCCGCGGCGCGATGATCGATGTGATGGGCGCGGGAGAGACGGTCCACCGTGTGGTGCTGGACGGTAACACGATCCGGGAGATCCTCGAGCTCGACCCCGTGACCCAGGAGGAGCGCCGGTGGCTCACCGAGCTCGCCGTCTTCCCCGCGACCCACTTCCTGACCGTGGATGAGCGACTGCGCGGCATCCTCAAGGAGATCGCGAAGGAGCGCGACGATCGGGTGAAGGAGCTCGAGCGGGAGGAGAAGATCGTCGAGGCGCAGCGGCTCAACAGTCGGGTCAACTACGACCTCGAGATGATCCGCGAGACCGGATACTGTTCGGGGATCGAGAACTACGCCCGCTACTTTGCGGGTCGGCGGGCGGGCGAGCCACCGTACACCCTTCTCGACTTCTTCCCGAAGGACTTCCTCGCCTTCATCGACGAGTCGCACGTCACGGTTCCCCAGCTGCAGGGGATGTACAAGGGCGACCGGAGCCGCAAGGACAACCTGGTCGAGTTCGGCTGGCGCCTTCCCTCGGCCCGCGACAACCGCCCGCTCAAGTTCCCCGAGTTCCTCACGCACGTTCCTCAGACGGTGTTCGTCTCCGCCACGCCCGGTCCGTTCGAACGCAAGGCGTCGAAGGGCCTCGTCGAGCAGATCATCCGCCCCACTGGGCTCGTCGACCCACCGATCGAGGTGCGTCCCCTCAAAGGCCACATCTCGGACCTGATGGGCGAGTTGCGCGCGTGCATCGAGCGCGGCGACCGGGCGCTCGTGACGACGCTGACCAAAGCGACCAGCGAGGAGCTCGCGAACTACCTCTCCAACCAGGGATTCCGTGTCCGCTACCTCCACTCCGAAGTGGAGACGATGAAGCGGGTCGAGATCCTTCGGGACCTCCGGCTCGGTGAGTTCGACGTGCTCGTCGGGATCAACCTCCTTCGCGAGGGCCTCGACCTCCCCGAGGTCAGTTTCGTCGCGATCCTGGACGCGGACAAGGAAGGGTACCTCCGCAGCGAGACATCGATCGTGCAGACCGCCGGGCGCGCGAGCCGCAACCTCGACGGCAAGGTCGTCCTCTACGCGGACCGAGTGACCGGCTCGATGAAACGCGCGATGGCGGAGATGACCCGACGCCGCCAGAGCCAGGTCGACTACAACCGGGAACACGGGATCGTCCCGGAGTCGATCCGCAAGGAGGTCCGCTCTCTCCTCGCCCCCGAGGAGGAAGCGGCGTCCGGAGAGCTCTCCACGAGCGGCCTCGGAAAGCACTGGAAGGACAAGTTCCCCCTCCTGCTTACGAACCTCGAGGAGGAGATGCGCCTCGCGGCGGAGCGTCTCGACTTCGAGGAGGCGGCCCGCATCCGGGACCGGATCCGCGAGATCCGCCGGTCGAACCCGGCGGCGCGCGCGGCCCCGCGGGCCGGGCGGGCAAGCTCGTAGACAACCCCGATTGCTGTGCCGGTAAAGGTTGTTTTATTCCCCCGGTACGTCGCCGCCTCGTGGTGGGCCACCGTTCCCCCGAAGCATCGGGCCTCGCGGCGCTCCGGCGCGGCGGCACGGTCACCGAGCTCCTCTTCCTGTACGAGTGTGCGACGCTCGAACCGACGCAGCTTCGGCCGATCGCCGTGCGGCTCGGCCTCACCGTCCAAGCGGTCTCGCACTCCTATCGGCAGCTTCGCCGTCGTGGGCTGGTCACGGTCCAGGAGGGCCGGTACCGCCCGACGGTCGAGGGAGTGGCATGGCTGCACGAGACGTTGAGCCGCCTCGGAGACGATGTGCGGGAGCGTATCGAGAGGGTCCACGTAATCCGCTCGACGCGAGCCCTGGCGGTCGAGGACCTCTCGCCCGGTGGGGCCGTTTCGCTCGAGCTCGAGAACGGACTCCTGTCGGCCCACCCGGGATCCGGTGGGCCGTCCCGGGGCCGTGTCGTTCGCGGCGGCCGGCGGGGGTCGCTCGTCGAAGTCTCCGACCTCGAGGGGATCGTTCCCCTCACCCCCGCTCCGATCTCGGTGGTCACGCTGAGCGCCAACGACCTCGCAGACCCTCGCTTGGCGCAGCGGGTCCGTGGCCGATTGCCGAGCGACCCCCACACCGTCGTGGCGGCCGAGGGGCTTGAAGCGTATCATACACTCTCGAGCGCGGGAGCCCGGTCGGTGCTCCGATACGCCGTTGGCAGTGCCTGCCTCGAGGCGTCCCGGCTCGGAGTTCCGAGCGTGGTCTGGGTCCTCGAGAGCGGGCTCCCCCACCTCCTGGGCCAGTTCGCGGGACCGTCTCCGCCACCGCTCGAGGTATCGCCTCTCGAGGGGAGCTCGAGGTCTCGACGGAACTTGCGCTAGGATGGCGGCCGGGGCGCGGCGGCGGAGAGCGCCGTCAGCATCTCGCTCACTCCGGCGACCTCGCACGCTCCCTTGCTGCGTAACCGCTCTTCGACCGCGGTCGCACGACCCCCCGTGAAGTCCCACTCGACTCCCGCCCGCCGTCGGACGAGAAGGACAGGCACGCGGTCGAGGCACCGGAGGACCTCCTCCAGGTTCGGAAGGTTCGACGGACCCACCGGGAACGGCGCGACCACCACTGCGGTCGCTCCGTCCAGGAGGGAGCGGAGCTTCGAGCGGACCTCTTCTCCGATCGGTGCGAACGGCACCTCGACCGCCGTCAGCGCGCCGACGCTCTCCGCGGTCTCAAGGTCCGAATCGAGCAGGTGGAGCGCGCCGGCAGTGACCCGATACCCCGCCTCGGACAACGAGCGGATGTAGGGAGCACCCGACCCGCCTCCGCAGACGACGTGGACCGGGCCCTTTCCGAGGAGAGCCGCACGGTCCGGAGCGACGGGCGGGACCAGGTGATGCGGAAGGAGGTACGGGGCGCCGCTGCGTGGGTCGCGGCGCAGGTCGGCGACCACACCCCAGACCCGGGCGAGGAGCTCCTCGGAGATCACCTCGGAGGGCGACCCGTCCGCCACGCGGCGGCCCCGCGACAAGACCACGATGCGGTCGGCGAAGCGCGCCGCAAGATTGAGGTCGTGCAGCGCGGCGACCACCGCCACGTGGCCGTGCTCCGCGAGCGACCGCACCCGGGTGAGGAGGTCGAGTTGGTGGCCAATGTCGAGGTGAGACGTCGGCTCATCGAGCAGGAGGAGTGGGGTCGTCTGGGCGAGAGCGCGGGCGAGGACCGCCCGCTGGCGCTCACCTCCGCTCAGCGAGAGGATCCCGTCCTGCGCACGGTCCGCGAGCCCGACCTCGCACAGCACCCGCTCGGCGATCGCCTGGTCGTCGGCGGTCTCCGCATCGAGCGGACCATGGTAGGCGAATCGGCCGTAGAGAACGTAGTCCCGCAGGCGGACGTCGTCCCGGGGCGCCTCCCCCTGCGGCACCCAGGCGACCGACCGAGCCCGCTCGAGGACCGACATCGAGCCGACCGGTCGGCCGAACAGCTCGACGGTGCCCGCATCGGGGGGGAGGAATCCCAGCACGGCACGGAGCAAGGTCGTCTTCCCCGAGCCGTTCGGCCCGGCGAGCGCGACGAATTCCCCCGGGCGAGCCACCAGGCTGACGTCCGAGAGCGCGGTACGGTCGCCGTATCGGACGGTGAGGCCGGCAAGACGCAGCGGGGCCGGCTCGGCCGGAGCGCTCACGTTCCTCCCATCGGCGACAACGCGCGCTGCCGGTAGAGCAGGTAGAGGAAGAACGGCACTCCGGCAAAGGCGGTGAAGATGCCGATCGGAAGGAGCGACCCGGGGAAGAGGAGATAGTTCGCGTCCCGGGCAGCTAGGAGGAAGAGGGCGCCGACGGCCGCCGCGCCCGGAAGGACGACCCGGTAGTCGGTACCCCAGAGGCGCCGGACGATGTGGGGCGAAACCAGGCCGACGAACCCGATGATCCCCGTGAACGCCACCGCGATCGCTGTCGTGAGGGACGCGAGGAGGATGACCCGGACCCGGACCCGACGGGCGTCCACCCCGGCGCTCTGGGCGACCTCGTTTCCGAGCTGGATTAGGTTGAGCTCGCGCCCGTGCAAGGCGAGCAGGGTCGCGAGAACGAGTACACCGCCGCAGGCGACGCCGTCGACCTCCCAGCTCGCGAGCCCAAGTCCCCCGAGCAGCCAGAACGTCACCTGTTCGCTCCCCGTCGGGTTCGAGAGCAGGACGAGCGACAGCACCGCGGAAAGGAAGTTGGCGAGCGCGACCCCCGTGAGGAGGAGGGTTTCGACCGAACTGAACCGGCCGCGCGCGATTCCGAGGATCAGAAGCCCGGTCGCGACGGACCCGACGAACGCGAAGAGGGGAAGGAAGAGGTCCGCTTGGGCTTCCTGGAACCGGTAGATGTAGATGATCGCCGCACCGATCGTGCCCCCGCTCGAGATCCCGAGCAGGAAGGGGTCGGCGAGGGGGTTTCGAAAGACCCCTTGGAGCGCGCCTCCCGAGACCCCGAGGGCCGCTCCGACGATGAGGGCGAGCAGGATCTCGGGGACATAGAGCTGCCAGACGATGACATCGTACGCGTTGCAGAGGCGGGGGGAAACCCCGGTCCCGGCGCACGTCTGGGGGTAAATCGCGCCGTTCGAGAAGTGGTGCAAGATCACCTGGAAGACCACCTGAGGGGGGACCGAGACCGTTCCAAGGAGGGTCGAAACGGCGACCAGGGCGAGGGCGATCGCGAGAAGGACGAACGCCGTCCATGCGCGGCGCCGTCTCCCGCGGGATGAAGGGGCGGGGTGACCCGAGGAGAGCGTCGCGACCAAAGTCTCGGCCCCGAACCTCCCCCGCGGCGCCTAGTCCAGATCAGGGTGGAACGCGGCGATGAGGGCGGGAATGCCCGAGAGGATCATCGTAGGGTCGGGTTCGGTGAGCCAGTTGGAGTCGATCCCCGTGACGTTCCCGTCCTGGACCGCACTGAAATCGGACCAGAACGGCCCTCCCGCGTACGTGCTCTCGTTGAGTCCGAAGCCCACGCCGTAGATGATCGCCGAGGGGTTCGCCACGAGGACCTGGGCGGGCGAGACCTCGGGATACGGGGTCGTGGCGGTGGCCCCGATGTTCGTCGCTCCGGCGATCTCGATCAATGACTCCCCGAAGGTGCCCGGGCCGAAGGTCCAGTACCCGTTCGAGTCGACCGAATAGGTCACGAGCACCGTCGGCAGCGAGGTCAGAGTGGCGTCCATCGCGGTCGCGTTGTAGAGTTCGAGCGAGAGCATCCCGTTCAACGCCGCAGCGGGTGCCGCCTGACCAAAGATCTCGCTGACGAGGCTCACATCGACCAGGATCCCACTCAACGTCGGGGGTTGCAACATGACGACGGGAATCCCGAGCGTGCTGCTGATCGTCTCGACCTCCGCGACCGAGACGATGGTGGAGGCCAGCACGAGGTCGGGGGTCAGGTTCTCGAGCATCTCCGGCGCGAACGTCGGCCCCACCTGGATGCACATCGACGCGAAGAGCCCCCATTGAGCGACCTGGTCGGGCGAGTAGTCCTCGGAAAGACCCCCGTCGGCCGCCGCGTAGCAATCGACTCCCACAACGTGGCTGCGCAGGCCGAGGCGGAACATGATGTCCATGATGCTCGGGGAGAGCACCGCGACGCGCGCCGGGTCGTACGGCACGGTGACATTGCGGCCGAGGTCGTCCGTGACCGAGAGATTCCCCGGGGTGACGGGAGGGGCGGGCGAGGTCGTAGAGCGGAACCCCGAGACGGCCGCCGTGCCGGCGATCGCCACTCCGGCGACGATGAGGAGCCCGACCACGAACCACGAAAGGGCGACCGTGCGTCGCGGGGGGGATGTCGGGACCGGCTCATTCAACGACATTGGATTATGGACAAACACTCTTTAACATAAGCATTTCCCGGAGTTTTCGGCCGTTCGGGTGGCGGGCCGGCCGCGGTCCGCCGGGACGACAAAAGATATCTCTTCGGGGGCTCCCGGGGCGGCCGGAGGGAGCATAGGCTAATCTGGCAGACCAGCGGGCTCCAGTCAGGGTGACGGACTGTCATCCTGGGATTCATTCGGGTCTGCGGAGGGGCGTTCCGCCCCTGTGACGATTGACTGGAGCGCGCGGAGAGACCCGCATATCGGGGTTCAAATCCCCGTGCTCCCACCTCTCCCCTCGACGAGTTTGCACGGCGCGGCGCGGACCGCTCGGAAAGCATCAACATGCTGGAGCGTCTGGCCCGTCGGGGTCGGGGCGCGCGGCTGCCAGCGCCGGACCTAGGACAACGATGCCGCTCGAGTACACTGGGGTTCGAGTGCGGAACATGGCCCGGGCGATTCGCTTCTTCACGGAGGGGCTCGGCCTCAAGGTCGGACCCGCCGGACGGATGGCGGCCGGTGGGCAGTGGCAGGAGCTCCACGACCCCGAGACGAAGATGATCCTGGAGCTCAACTACTATCCCGGCGACCCGCCGTACCGGGTCGGAGATGAGCTCGACCACCTCGGCTTTCGGGTCACGGACCTCGACGCGGTCGTGAAGCGCCTGGTCTCGCTGGGTGCTCGCCTCGAGATCCCTCCCTTCGAGGAAGGTGAAGTGCGCCTCGTCTTCCTGTCCGACCCGGATGGGCTTTGGGTCGAGCTCTACGAGCGTCGGTCGGGCGACGAACCGCCCACCTCTCGGCCCGGAAGCTGAGCCACCCTTCCGACCGACGGGGATAAGAAGCGGGGCCCGCCATGCCCCGCCGGTTGCCTGTGGCGTCCACGACCCCGTCCTCGACGACCCCGGCCGGTCCGGTCGAGGTCCCGAGAGCGGCGCACTCGCTCACCCTCAGCTCGGGGGCGGTCTTCGGGGCGAGCCTTGCCACGCAGCTGATCGGTTTCGTTGCGAGCATCGCGCTCTACAAGACCATCGGTCTCCAGTCCGGTGGCCTCGCGGTCCTCGGTACCGCCCAGCTGTTCCTCCTCATCGGGTCTTCGATCAATGGTGTCGGGGACCTTCGTCTCGGAACCGCCTATACCTACTTCCTCGCCCGAGGGAAGCCCCCGACGGAGAACACCTCGACCTACCTGCTCGTCCGGATGGCCTTGGTCGCCGCCGCCGGGGCCGTCCTGTTCGGGTTAGGCCCCTCGGCCGGGATCGCGACAGGCGGTCCGAAGCTGGTCTCGCTCGGTGTCTTCCTGACGCTTCCGCTCCTCTGGTCGTTCTCGACGGTCTACAATTCCCTGTACATCGGCCTCGGCAACTCGGTGAAGGCCCAGTACCCTTCCCTCGTCGAGACGATCGCCCGCCTCCCGGCCATCCTGATCGTCGCGTTCTACTTTCCGACCATCCTCGGGATCACCGCGGCCTACGCGATCGGGGCGGCGGTCTCCATGATCTACTGTCTCCCCGGGATCCTCCGGCTCCTGAGGCGGTTCCACTGGTCCGAAGCGAGCCGGATGTTCCGTTTCTCCTGGCCCCTGATGGGCAGCTTGATGTTGAGCTACCTCGTCACGAACATGGTCCCGCTGTTGGTCGCGGGCTTCCTGAGCGCGACCGCGCTCGCGATCTACCTCGCCGCGAACGGCTGGCGGATCCTCGCGCTCTCCTTACCGTCGGCGGTGGCCACGCCGCTGTTCCCCTACCTTGCCGGGCTCCATCGCAAGGAGGAGTACGAGCAGATACGGCGGGGGACCTGGCAGGCGATCCGCTTCTCGTCGATGCTCCTCGTCCCCGGGGTCGTCGCGCTCGTGACGTACCGGTCGATCTTCCTGAACGTCTTCCAGAACTCCCTCGTGGCGGCGAGCGGGTCGATCCCACTCGCGATCCTCGTCCTCAGCGCTATCCCGCTCTCTATCAGCCAGATCATGCAGACGTCGATCAATTCGATCGGCCGCCAGCGGCTCGAGCTGTACATCACGTCGACCCAGGTGTCGGTCCTGCTCGCCTCCGTCCTTCTCCTCATGCCGTCCTGGTCCCCGCTGTATCTCGGGAACGGCCTCATCGCGGGGTCGATCGCGGTCCTCGCCTCGTCGATCGCGGCTCTCGCGCTCAACACCTACTTCACCGAGACGCTGATCCAGGTCCACATCCAGCCCCGCTCGATCCTCGGGATTACGCTGAGCGCGGCGGCGGGCTTCTTCGTGATGTCGCAGTTCAACCATTATCTGTCCCACAACCGCTTCTTCGAACTGGCCGCGGGAGTGGTGCTCGGGTTCGTCGCCTACTTCGCGATCCTCATCGCGATCGGCGAGCTGACCCGCCATGACGTTCAACAGTTGGGAACGTCGGTCGGGCTGCCGCCCTGGATGTTCGGCTGGGTCTCCCGCCTGTGCTGGCGCAGGAGTACGCCCGACCTCGTTCCGGCCGACCTCACGCGCGCCCGGGGCCTTCGCCCGACCGAGCTCCCCGAGACGTTCTCGGGAAACCCCGAGCTGCCCCAGATGGCCCAGGTTCCCGAGGAGGATCCCCTCCCACCGCCTTCGCCACGATAGCCGATGTCGCGTCGCCCATATCGGAAACGCCCCGAGAAGCGTAGACCTTAAGCTCGGTGCCCGGGTCCTCGGCCACGACCCTCGGGGCCGCGAATTCCGACCGCGCCGCGCGCTTCTTCGGAACGCTTCCTCCGTGGGTCGACCGACGATGACCGAGCTCGCGTTGCAGAGCGTGGACCTGCGAAAGGTCTACACTTCGAAGGGGGCGCCGCCGACCGAGGCGCTCGCCGGGGTGTCGCTCGATGTCCGTCGGGGCGAGCGGGTCGCGCTCCTCGGACGGAACGGGGCCGGGAAGACGACGTTCCTCAAGATCGCCTCTACGCTGCTCCGACCGACCTCCGGCCGGATCCAGGTGTTCGGGTACGACGTCGACCGGACGCCGGAGAAGGCGCGCCCGTACATCGCGGTCGTGCCGCAGGAGGGCAAGCCGTTCTTCCATCTCTCGCCACGGGAGCAGATCTACACGTACCTGCGGGCGCGCGGACTCACCCGCGAAGTCGCGAAGTCGCGCACCGAGGACGCCATCGACAAGATGGGGCTCAACGAGTGCGCGGACCGCCTCTCGGTCACCCTCTCGGGCGGCCAGCGGCAACGGGCGATGGTCGCCACGGTGATCGCCACCGAGGCTCCGCTCCTGTTCCTGGACGAGCCGACGATCGGAATGGACCCTTTCGCCCGCCGCGCCGTCTGGGCGTCCTTGAGGACGCTCACCGCCCGGGGCTCGACGATTCTCCTCACGACCCACTACCTCGACGAGGCGGAGGCGCTCAGCCACCGCCTCTACATTGTCGAGCGCGGCCGGGTGATCGTCGCCGGGACCGCGGACGACCTCAAGCGGTCGGTCGGCGGGACGGTGAAGGTCCTTCTCGCCGGTGGCGCGCCGATGGTCGAGACGTTCCGGTCGTTCGGTTCCTTGACCGTCGACGGGGACGCGCTCACGATCATCGTCACTCCCGAGCGTCTAGGAGAGCTGATGGATATCGCGGTCCGCTCGAAACTCCTTGCCACGGTGGGCCCCGTCACGCTCGAGGAAGCGTTCCTGAGGGTCGTGGGCCGGTCGATCGATGAAGACTAGCGACGCCCCCGTGGACACTCGCGCGTTCCGCGGTCTCTCCGCGTTCCTCTGGACCGAGGTGCTGGTCCAGGCCCACGAGGAGCTCGCGATGGCCGCGTCGATGATGGTCCAGTCGGTCCTCCTGGTCTTCGTCTGGATCCTCGCCCCGTCCCTCCTCGGGGTCGCGTTCGTCGGGGCGATCCTCTACTCGATGTTCACGATGGGCCAGCGGGTCCTCAACGAGGCGGCGTACATCCGCATCGACCACAAGGCGAACGACCTCTACCTTGCCGGGCCGATGTCGCCGGAGGCGTACTTCCTCGGCATGGCGACCGGGATCCTGGTCGTGTACGTCGCGCCGGTCGTGGTCCTTGCGGCGATCGCGACCGCGGTCGTCCACTTCACCTTCGCGCAGGGGCTCCTCCTGTTCTCCCTCTCCGCCACCGTCTGGGTCTTCTCGGCGTCGGTCGGCTACGTCTTCTCCACGTTCTTCCGCGACAACCGAGCGATCTGGGCGTACTCGAGCTTGTTCTTCAACATCTTCGGGGTGCTGCCGCCGGTGTTCTACCCGTTCCACCTGTGGCCGGCCCTCCTCGACCCGGTCGTCCTGTTGATGCCGCCGAGCGCCGCCGCGGCGCTCGTCCAGGCGAGCCTCGGGATCACGCAGCTCGCCTCGGGGCAGACGCTGCTCGCCGTGAGCGGGCTGATCGTCGAGACCGTCGCGTTGTTCCTGTTCGCGATCTACTGGGCGCGCCGGACCGTACGGGCGCGGTGAGCGATGGCGACCGTTCGCGCGGAGTTCCCCAACGTCCCGACGAACGGGCGGGCGCTCCCGGCGTTCCTGATCGTCGGTTGGCGGTGGATCAGCCGCAACCCGGCGGTCGCCATCACACCGATCATGTTGCCGTTCATCTTCCTGTACTTCCTGTCGCTGATCTCGCCACCGTCCGCCCTCCCGCTCGAGATCGTCGGGGCGATGATGTTCACGATGCAGAACATCGGCTCGTGGGTGCTCGGCGACAGCGCCTACTGGCGGATCGAGCACTCTCTCCAGGACATGTTCGTGGCGAGCCCGCTCAGCCGGATCCGCTATCTGTTCGGGATCGCGTTCTCGAACCTGATCGCGATGCTCCCCGCGCTCGCGATCCTGACCGGACTTCTCGTCTGGGCGGGCGCGAGGGAGGGCCATCCCCTCACGATGGGGGCGTTCCTCGTCCTAGTGGCGAGCCTCGCGGTCCTCTGGGTCCTCTTCTCGTCCGTCGGGATTGGGATCTCGAGCCGGATCCGCACGCAACGGGAGATCTGGCCGGTCGGCAATCTCACGTTCACGATCCTTGGGATGCTCACTCCGCTCTACTACCCGCTCTCGGCGCTTCCGCCGCTCTGGCAGGACGCCGCCCGGTTCCTGCCCGCAACGTACGCCGCGCTCCTGGTCCAGGGGGCCCTCGGGATCACCCCGGCGACCCCGGACCAGATGGTGCTCTACGCGGCGCTCCTCCTGATCGCCGCCGCAATCGGGGTCACCATCATGCTCCGCCTCTATCGGTGGGGGGAGCTGTAGGGGACTAGGAAACGTTCATGCGGAGCGCCGGCATGGCTCGGTCGGTGCCTTCACCGAGACTCGCTGTTCCTTCATTGTCGGTCGCGTCTCGCTCGTCGTTCTTCCACCGGTGCCGTTCCTCCCGCCCGCATCGCCGCGTCGGACGCGGGAGGACCGTTCAACATGAGTGACGACGAGTTCGACGAGATCCTATCCGCGCTCGACCGAGAGACCGCCCGGATCCGTGTCCGGGCGGAGCCGCGTCGGTACAACAAGCCGGCGACCGTGATCTCCGGGTTCCCTCCGGGCGTCGACCTGGCGGAGACGACCCGGTCTCTGAAGAACCGCCTCGCCACCGGTGGATCGGTCGTGGATGGCGAGGTCTACCTTCAGGGGGACCACCGGAGCCGGATCCGCGCGGAGCTCGCGAAGCTCGGTTTTGACCCGGAGACGATCGAGATCTCCGACGCCGCCCTTCCGAAGCGCGGCCGTCACGGGTGAGCGATTCGCCCCCGTCGCTACGCTTTTCCCCCTCAAGGGCAAAACGTGCGTGTAGCGACCGGCGAAACAACGAAGGTATAACCGAACTGGGTCAACCGCGACCTAGAGGTCCGCCCGCATGGCAGCGTACGCTCATCCCGAGGTGCTCGTCGAGACGAACTGGGTCCACTCCCACCTGAACGATCCCAAGGTCCGAGTCGCCGAGGTCGACTACGACCCGGCGGCGAACTACGAGATGGGCCACATCCCGGGCTCGGTGCTGTTCGACTGGCGCAAGGACATCAACGACCCGGTGGCCCGCGACATCCTCTCCGCGGACGCGCTCACCGCCCTGTTCGCGCGCGCGGGCGTCGACCACGACACGACGCTCGTCCTCTACGGGGACTTCAACAACTGGTTCGCGGCGTTCGCGTTCTGGGTGTTCACCTACTACGGTGCGACGAACGTCCGGCTGATGAACGGGGGCCGCAAGAAGTGGATTTCCGAGGACCTCCCGCTGACGAAGGAGGTCCCTCGGCCTCCTGCGGGCCACTTCACCGCGCACGCGCCGAACGCCAACCTCCGCTCGTATCTCGACGACGTTCGCAAGGTCCTCCCGGAAGTGAGGGCCGGGAAGTTCTTCCTCGTGGACGTCCGCGGGCCGAAGGAGTTCTCCGGCGAGATCACGGCGCCTCCGGAGTACCCGACCGAGCACGCCCAGCGGGGAGGGCACATCCCGGGCGCGAAGAACATTCCGTGGGCTCAGGCGGTCAAGGACGATGGAACGTTCAAGTCCCGAGAGGAGCTCGAGGAACTCTACGGGTCGAAGGGGGTTCTGCCGGCCCACCCGGTGATCACCTACTGCCGGATTGGCGAGCGCTCGAGCCACACCTGGTTCGTTCTGAAGTACCTGCTCGGGTACCCGGACGTCCGCAACTACGACGGTTCCTGGACCGAGTGGGGGAACCTCGTGCGGACACCGATCGAGAAATAGGGAGCTCTTCCCGATCACCCCGGCCTCGGACGGGGTTTCGGGTCGGCCTCCTTGCGGACGAGGAACTGGTAGAGCGTTCCCTCCTTCCGGCTCGCGAGCAGGGCGTGCCCGGTCTGGTCCGACCAGCGGATCATTTCGATAGGGCTGGTCGGGTCGTCGGTCACAAGAAGGAAGGCGTCGCCCGCGGGGCGATCGGCCATCGCTTCCCGGAGCCGGGCGAGCACGGCCGAGCACTCCAATCCGGCCTCATTGAGCTCCACGTCCGGGGTCACCGGCCAGCATCGGATCCTCTGCGTCCGGATCCGTTCCTCGACCCGGTGGGCGACGGCCGCGGCGGAGGCGAGGAGCTTTCGAGGTGCCGCGGGGTCGGCCGGTCGGACGCGGACCACCCAACCTTCCCCGTACGGGGCGTCGTTGAGAAGGCGGGGCCGTTCGGCGACCGCGTCGTTCCGGGCAACGAGCGTGACGTCCACGGGGACGCGGACCGCGCCCGTGAAGCGAACGCTCTCGATCGTTGCGACGCTCCGGCCGCGGCCGACGGGCCCCTCGATGGGTCGGAAGGAGAGCGCTTGGAAAGGTCCCGCGAACGAAGCGAGGATGCTGAGGATGCCGATACGGGCCGTCCCTCCGTCCGGGTCATCCGCCCACCAGACGTCGTTCTCGAGGTCGTAGAGCCGGTCCTCGGGAAGCGAACAGCCCTCGACCTCCATGGCCGCGGCACGGCCGGGCAGGGTCTTAGGGCTTCCGCGCGCGACAAGCTTTTGGTGAAGGAGGAGCGTGGACGGCGCATGCGAATAACGGCCGCGTCGACCGGGGCGACGCGGCCCGTTGGACGACCTCGCTGTCGCTGCGGCCACCTACCCACGCACCACATGGAGGTCGCGCCCGTCGGCACGAGCGCCAGCTTCCAGCTGCGGCCGACCGGTCCGTGCGCCCTCTGCGGAGAATCGGTCTGCCACCGGTACACGCCCGGCGGCCCGTGACCGTCGAGAGGCGGACGGGCGCTACCCGTAGGCGGCTTTGATCAGGTAGTCCTTCAGGCGCGACAGGCGCTCGTCCCAGAAGTGGAAGTGCCAGGAGCGCGCCTCTTCCCACGCCTCGCTCGCGCCCCATCCCTCGTGCTCGAGCGTCACGTCGATCCCTTCGGGGGACTCCTGCAACCGGACGTAGACCTGAGTGCGCGGCGTGGGTTGGTTCATCAACTCCGTGAACGGAGGAGGAGCGAGCCAGCTGAACCCGAGGTCGACATCGCGCACGAAGCGATAGACGGTTCCGCGGCTCTCGAACTCGGGGGACCCTTTGAACGAGAGGCGGTACGTCCCTCCGACCTCAAGCTTGACCTCGGCGTCGTCGGCCAGCCACCCCTTGAGCTGGGAGGCGTCGGTGAACGCCGTGTAGATCATCGGGACCGGCAGCGGGATGGTCACCTGGATGAGAATCGGGTCGAGGCCTTCCGAGTTCACGGCGCCCGGTCGGCCATCAGCGGCTAAAGAGTTTGCGTGAGGACCCGCTCTTCCCCGGGCCTGACGGCCGGGGGTGACACGGGAACCGTGGTCGAGGGCGTCGGGGAAGACCGGGCATCCTTCCACCTCGAGGAGCGGCCCGTACGACGACAGAGGACGGGCGAAGACCATCTCGATTTGGGCTATAAGTGGCAGCGGTTGTCGAGTCGGGCATGACCGGGACTCCGGGGTTTCCCGGGACCTGTCAGCGCCCGAGTGGATACGTGCCCGGCGCCGCCCGGGCGATCGAAGGACAGGGAGGCGTTGATCTGACGGGGGCTTCCGCGCTGCCCGCGGGGAAGCGGGAACCTCTCAAAGGAATGCGTCCGGGGCGGGGGTTCCCCCAGTGACGGGCCCCGCAACGGAACCTCCCGCCGCCGGCGCGGAGGAGAAGCCTAGCGGGACGGGCCCCTCCCGGGAACCCCAGCGGCCGCAGCCACGGCGGTCGTTCCTGTCGCCGTTTGCACGGTATACGCTACGGCGTCTCCTGCTGATCCCAGCGCAGCTCGTCTTCGTTCTGTTCATTCTCTACCTGGTCATCGACGTCCCACCGGCACTGACCGGGACGTCCCCGGAGTCGCTCGGCGCCATCGACCAGGGGTTCGTCCACCTGGTGGTGAACATCTTCACCCTGAACTGGGGGACGGCCGACTATCTCCGGTACAACCTTCCCTGGACCCAGGTGTTCGCCTACTACCTTCCGCCCTCGATACAGCTGGCCGCATTCGCGCTTCCGATCGCCGCGGTCCTGGCGTACCCCGTGAGCCTCCTGGCCGGATGGAGTCGTCGCCCCGGTCTCGACGCTCCGGTCCGACTCGCGACGCTGGGGGCTGCCATGCTCCCGGCGTTCATGCTTGGAACCCTCGTCCTCAACCTCATCTTTTTCAACTATCTCGACTGGTTTGACGATGTCCCGGGCCAGGGACTGATCCCTTCCTCCGGCTATTTCTTCAACCACAACGGAGCTCCGTCGTGGATCCTCTATGGTTTGATCACTCGACCCACCGGCTTCCCGCTCATCGACGCCATCCTCCATCACGATTGGACGATCACTCTGATCTCCCTGACCAAGACCCTCATCCAGGCGTCGGTCGTCGCGGTCGCCTACCTCGCGATATTCTTCCGTCATGCCCGAACGATCGTCCGGTCGGTCCGCGAGGAGGTCTACATCGCCGGGGCCCGCTCCCGGGGTGTCCCCGAGCAGACGATCCTCTGGCGCCACGCCGCGCGAGCGGTCACTCCGTCGTTCCTGCTGATCTTCGCGCTCACGATCCCGGAGTACCTCGGCGTCCAGTTCGCGGTCGAGGTCGCCTTCGCCGACCAGTTCGGTTTCGGCTACCTGATCTTCGCGGCGCTGGTGCAGGGCTATCTCGACCCGTTGATCCCGTTGGTGTTCCTCATCGCGGTGCTGGTCCTGGTCTGGGCTCTAATCGTGGACCTTGTCGCCGTCCGGCTTGACCCACGCGGAGTGATGAGTCGATGAGGCACGGTTCGTCGGCTCGTCGGCCGATCACCTCGGGTTCGAGGCGCCCTTCGAGGGCCTTTCCTCGGGTGGAAACCCGGCGGCCATCCCTCGGCATCCTTGCGGTGGCCCCGCTGCTTGTCCCTCTCGTTTTCGGCGGGACCGCCACCGGGGGTTCGACGGAGCGGTCCGCTCCAACCGAACCGAACTCCGATCTCGCCGCCTACGAGGCGATCGCCGAGCGTCCCCGCCTCCGCGAACGGTGGGCACGGCGGCCCCCCAACCTCGGTTTCCTCGTCGGCGCCGGGATGCTACTGGTCTACCTGGTCGCTGGAGTAAGCGCTCTCTTTGTGTTCCGGGGCTCGCTGGATACTCTGCCCGCCAACGCCGCGTGGATGAACTCGGCGACCGTAATCGGTCCCTCCCAGGCCCACCCTTTCGGAGTGATGCCGGGGTTCGGCACCGACCTCTTCGACGCGTTGTGGAGGGCCGCGCCCTGGGACCTCGGCATCGTCACGTCCATCCTGGCCATTGACGTCTTCCTGGGGTTCTTCCTCGGCGCGATCGCCGGTCTCAACGAGGGCGGGCTCGCCGATGCGTTCATCACGTTCGTCTGCGACTCGCTCGGCACGATCCCGACGTTCGTGCTCGCCTCGATCACGTTCGCGGGACTTCTCGCCGTAGCGCCGGGTTCCGTCGGCCTCCCGGTCTTCGTGGCGGTGTTCGGGGTCATCCTCTGGCCGACGATGGCCCGAACGGTACGAGAGCGGGCCCGCATAGTCGCCCACGAACGGTACACCGACTCGGCGCGCGCCTCGGGTGCGTCGTTCTCTCGCATCCTTCTCCGACACATCATGCCGAACTCGGTCGGACCCGTGCTCGCCCAGTTGCCTCTCGACCTGGCTCCCATCTTCTTTGTTCTGGCGGCGTTCCCATGGTACTACAACTGCCAGCTTCCGGGCGGCCACCCGACCCCTCCATTCTCGCCACCGGTCCCGTACCTTGTCCCGATCCTCCCCGCGTTCTCTCCGCTGCCCAACTCGGCGTTCCCGGAATGGGGCTACCTGCTCGGTTTCGGGACCTGCGAGGCGTTCACGTTCCCGGGGAACTTCGGCTACTGGTGGATGTATCTCTTCCCTCTCCTCGCGATCGTCGGTCTCGGCGTGGCGGTGGGTCTCGTGTGCGATGGCATCGAGCGGTGGCGGCACTTCGACCGGTGACGTCACCGAGAGATCGAAAGACCGCAGAGCGTCGCGTGCATCGAACCCGATCGCCCCGTGACATCGGGTTCTCGAAGTGGCGCCCCGGTAAGTGCGGACCGTCCGACGCGGATCGTCGGGTGCTTGCGAACGAACCCTGCCGCCCACCGAAGGTCTAACCCGCGGCAATAATGCCCCCCAGAGTATCCACGTCCATCTCGCGAGAGGCCCTGGGCCTTGTCGTGCAGGTGACCGACGTCCTGCTGCTCCCCCGCCCGTCGCGCCGTATCCGGCGGTACCCCCCACCGTGAGAGTGTCCCTCCGTCAGACTCGCCCCCGCCCTGGCGGGAGACCCCTCCGAGCCCCCCCTGAGGCTCTTCGTAGTGGGGCTCCCTCTCCCTCGCGGCGAACCCTTTCCTTCGCCCTTCTCTTCTTGTCGACGCGAACAGGAGCTCTGACCGTACGGACGGGAGCTGAGGTCTCGCTCGGGACCCCTGCAGGCGCCCTTTCGGTTCAGGATTCGCGCGTCGGGGGGGCGAGCGTCAACCCGAGCCCGTTCGCGACCGCGGCGTTCGGGCCCGGGGCGGCGGTCGCACCTGAAGGAGAAGTAGCCTCGCTGATCCCGACGGCGATTGCGACCCAGACCGCCGGGTTCGCGAGCGTGGAGGAAAGCGAGATGGTATTTCCGGTCTCGACGGCCGCGAACGTGCCGAATCCCTCGCCGTCCTCGAACGGTCCCGTGGTGTTTCCTGTGGTATCCAGAAGGGTCTCGCCCGAGGTCGGGGCAAAGGGAGCGTCCCTCTGCTGTCCGGAGATCCCGAGAAGGACCAAGTCGTTCGCATGGCCGGTCGTGAGCGTCACCGACGCGAACGCACCATCGGCACTCTGTTCGACGATCCCGTCGGCCGCCGGGGAGTCCGAGCCCACGACGTCGATCGCGGCGACCGCGCAGCCCATGGCCGTCGACCCTCCGGTCATCGTCACCGAGACCGCGAGCGTCGTGGCGGCATGGATCGGCTCCGACACGAACAGTTCCTCGGAATGGTTCTCGGCGAATCCTGTGGAGGAGAGGGCAAAGTAGCTATCGCCGGCGGTATCGGTGATCGCCCCGATCTCGCCACCGCCAATCTCCGCATTCACGAACCCGACGAAGACAAAGACCGAGCTTCCCGCGGCAACGCTGAACGGAGAAGTGTTCGTGCCTCCCTGCGAAGCGCAGTCGGGGCACGCCCCGATGCCCACACCGATCGCGTTCCAGACGCCGGAGCTCGCGAGCTTCGCGGAGAGGTCGGCGGACGCTCCGGTCTCCAGGGACGAATAGGTTGCGAAACCCACCGCGGTCCCCGATGGAGCACCGGTATCGTTGATGCTGTCGAGGGGGGTTTCTCCCGAAGTCGGAGCGAAGGGAGTGTCTTCGGCGGGTCCCGACAGGCCCAAAAGCAGGAGGTCGTTCGAACTACTGGTTGATACCGAGACCGAAGCAGTGACGCCGGAACCGCTCTGGTCATTGACCCCGTCAACGAACAGCTGTCCCGCTCCCGCCACGTCCACGACTCCGACGGAGCCGCCGTTGGAATCCTCTCCGCCCGAGAAGTTCGCCGTCACGCTAACTGTCGCGTTGATCGGGATCGGCCCAGCGACGTAGAGCGTCTCCGTGTGATTCTCGGCGAGTCCCGTCGTAACGACGAGCGAGTAGGAATCGCCGAGCGAATCCGTTATCGCTGTTCGGACCGCGCCGCCACTGAGAGCGTTCGCGTATCCGAGAAACGCGAACACCAAGCTCCCGCGTTCGACCTGGAACGCAGGCGTCGTCGTGGAGGCGCTGGAAAAGCACCCGTTGCAGCCGACCAGCCCGACACCGATGGCGTTCCAGACGGCGGGGGTGGCGAGGGTGGCCGAGAGACCCGCGCTCATGCCCACCTCCGTCGCCGAGTACGTGGCGTACGACTCGCCGTTCTCGAACGGTCCCGAGGTCCCGTTGCCCGTGTCCAGCGGGGTGACGGTCGACGTCGGCGAGAACGGAGTGTCCTTCTCCTGTCCGGAGAACGCGTAGAGGACAAGGTCGTTGGAGTGACGCGTGGTGAATGACACGGAAGCAAGGCCTCCGGAGCCGCTGTCGTTGCCGATCCCGTCCACGAATGGGATCGCGGGTCCCGTCACGTCAATGGCCGCCACCGAACCGCCTGCTACAGTCGCCCCGCCCGAGAAGGTGACCGACACGATGAGGGAGGCGTTGGCCGATAGAGGCTCAGCGACATAGAGGTCTTCCGTGTGATTCTCGGCGAAACCGGTGCTGGTGACGAGAGAATAGGAATCGCCGAGCGAGTCCATCACCGAGGTGACCGTCGCTCCACCGATGAGGGCGTTCGAGTATCCCACGAAGACGAAAACGGCACTCCCGATAGGGACCGACATCGAAGGAGTGCTCACCGTGGGGCCCGCGCCGACAGTGGCGACGTGGTTGTAGACCGATAGCGGGCCGGGCGCGGTAGTGGTCGTGGAACCCACGATCCCGTACGTGTGGCCGTAGACCGACGCCGGCCCGCCCGAAGTGGGCGAGACCTCGCCGTTGCCGACTCCCCACCCGTGGGCGTAGACGGAGACCGACCCACCAGTGCCCGTAGGGCCTCCAGTCCCGCTCGACCCCGGCAGGAGCACTGCGATGAACAGCGTTCCGACGAGGACCGCGGCTACGACCCCCACGACGAGGACGATCGTCCGAGGATCCCGGAACGATGGCGAACCCATCGACACGGACAAACTCTCTGACCCGGTGAATCGATGGTCCTACGATAAAGGAAATGGGTTCCGGCCCCACCGGGGACACCTAACCACGGTAGGGCACTTCGCGTTGCGGTCAGCCTTTCCGCTACGGTAAGGTCGAGAACTCCGACCCTACCACGTCCCGCAGCCCGCGGACGAGGAACATCAAGGCGTCATACCCCTTCGGCGTCAACACGACGATAGGGTGCTCGGAGCCCGCATCGCTCAGCGCGAGCAGTCCGCGGCACACCGTCAGGTGGAGATACCTCTCGAACTGGGTGTAGTTCATTCCGGAGGCGATCTGGAGCTGCGTGCGGCTCAGCGTTCGCTCGCTCGTTCGCACGGTGTCCAGAAGCCGGACGACCACGTAAAGGTCGGGCCGCTGGAGAGGCTCCATCGGGGTCAGTACCTCTGCCAGAAGGCCCACTCGAGCTGCCGGAACCGTTCGTCCACCGCCCGCACCTCGGGGTCGAGCCGGCGAATCTGGCGTACGCTTTGGCTCACCCAAACCCAGAGTGCGAAGCTGCAGCCGAGGAACGTGGCGGCGATGGCGAGGGGCCAGAGCTGCGCGGGCCACGACCCGGCGCTGCCGAGCAGCTTGGGGGCCGCCTTCACGAGTCCGGTCCCGACGCTCAAGAGGGTGACGACGACCAGCAGCACGGAGACAGCGAGCTGCGCCGGGAGGAAGGACCACTCCTTTCGCATCTGACCGATCACACGGGTCGCTGCGTCCAAGGACGGTCCTTGGGGCTCCATCTCGAGAGCAGGGGTCCTTCCTCGGCGAGTAAACCGCCGGACCGACCGTCGGAGGAGCAACCGAGGGAACGCGATGACGACCGCTCCGAATGCAACGACGGCCACGGAGAAGAGCCAGCCCGGTCCGAGAAACGGACTCGCAAGGGACTGCGGGGAAGAGCTGGAGGCAAGGTTGCCGAGCCCGAGCCCGAGCAGCAGCAGTCCATCCGCCCGAAGGAACGCGACGGTGGTTCTTTCCCATAAGGAGCGGACACGAAGGGCAACCGCGTGCACCTCCCCGAGCGTGGCGCTGTATCGCTCAGCATCGAAGGGAGACGTCAGTGCCGACGGAGGTGGAGGAGGCGGTGGCGGTGGAAGGCGCACGGGACCGCTCACGCTGGTTCGACCGAGGTCTTCCTAGTAAAAGGTCACTCCATGTCGTTACGTGATACGGCTGATCCGTCCGTCACCCGAAACTCCCTGGTCGGATTGAGAGTGGACTGGTCGGGATTTGAACCCGAGGCCTCCGGTTTGCAAAACCGGCGATCTTCCGGACTGATCTACCAGCCCATCCCGCGGCGGAGGGAGCGGCCTCCGTCTTATGCTTTCGGAGGCGCGCCGGCCAGAGACTCCCAGACCTGGTCGAGCTTCGGCACCGTGGCTCGCCGGCGGATCTCGGACGGTTCGACCCACTCCGCGCGCGTGTGCTCCCAGTCGAGCCGGACCTCGGTCGACCGCGTGCGGAACCGGAACGGATGGACGACGAACACCCGAGCGCCGTCCCTCGCCAGGACGGGCGCGCCCTCGCTGACGAGGTCGAGCACGCTCGCGCCCAATCCCGTCTCCTCGAGGACCTCCCGAAACGCCTGCTCGAGGGGTGTCGCCGCCTCGAGGAAACCGGAGACCCCGGCCCAGTACCCCTGGAACGAGCCGACCTTCGACGACCTCTCGAGGAGGAGGATCCGACCATCCGCCCGCTCAAGGAACGATGTAACGACCCGGACCTCCTCCACCCCCTCGATCCGGAACCGGCCCAGCGTACCGTTCACCTCCACGGTCTCCTCCTCGCGAAGGACGTCCCGGTCGACGCGAGCGACCGTCGGCTTTCGCACCACGTGCCCGGTCTCCGTCGGTGTTCCGTGCAGAAGGAGCCCTACCGTCTCCTTCGGCAACCGTGTCTTCGGCGGCCACCACGACGCCGGGAGCGCGAGGACCTCCGGGCCGGACCGCCCCGAGCTCCAGTGATGCGGGTCATCTACGAGATGCACCGGCCCCACTCCCAGACCACGGTAGATCCCGAGCGCTGGGAGCGTCACGTTCCGAAGAATGGCGGCCCCGCTCATCGACTTATGGGAGGAGGGGTGCGAGCGCGACAAACGCCATCTACTCGAGCCCAGTCGTCCCTGCGTGCGACTCAGTGCGTTCACGGTGGTCGACGACTATCCCGCGGGGGCGCCGTCCAAGCGCCTGCTCGAGGTCGTCCGGCTCGCGGAGGCGGCCGAATTCGCCGGCCTATCCACGCTCTGGGTCGCCGAGCACCACTTTCACTCGGGTGGTGTCTCGCCCACTCCCCCCGTTCTCCTCGCGGCGCTCGGCGCGCGAACCAAGAGGCTCCGCCTCGGGGTGCTTGTCTCGGTCCTTCCGTTCCACCGACCGATCGACATCGCGGAGCAGTACGCGGTGGTCGACCAGCTTCTCGAGGGACGCTTGAACCTCGGCGTGGGCAGCGGGTACATTCCCCTCGAGTTCGAAGGGTTCGGGATCGACCCGGCCGAGAAGCGCGAGCGGTTCGACCGCGCACTGGGGACCATCCTGGCCGCGTTCGAGGGCAAGGAGATCCGCGGTGACGAACCGGGGGCCCGCCCGGTCCGGCTCAACGTCCAGCCGTTCCAGCAACCCCACCCGCCTCTCTGGATCGCGGTCCAGCGGCGGGAGGCGATTCCATTCGTCGCGCGACAGGGAGCGTCCCTCGCGCTCGTCCCGTACGCGACGCTCGCCTCCCGCGACGAACTGGCCGAGGAGGTGCACGAGTACCGCGCCCATCTCCGCCCGGACGTTCGGGGCGAGGTCGCCGCCGCGCTCCATCTCTACGCGGGACCCCACCCCGACCGCGCGCGACACGCACTTCAACGATACCTCGATAGCCGACTCGCCACCCAGAGCGCGTTCTACCAGGAGAAGGTCCGAAAGGACCCGTCGCACGCGAACGCCGCGACGATCGAGAAGAGCGGATGGGCTCTCTTCGGTTCGGCTCGCGAGGTCGCCGATGGGCTGCGGGAGTTCGGTTCGACCGGCGTGGACGAGGTCCTCGGGATCTTCGACTTCGGGGGTCTGCCGGTCGACGAGGTGGAAAGTTCGGTGCGCGCCCTGGGTCGAGAGTTCGGTCCGGAAAAGGCATCGGCCGAAGCTCCTTAATCCCGGGGTTCCTCGACCCCTCGGAGCAGCCCATGCCGGAAATCTTGCCCGGAATCCACCTCGTGGAAGGAGTCGACCCGTCCCCGGATTTCTCGACGCACGTCTACCTTGTGAAGGAGAAGGGAGGTGCGTGGACCCTCATCGACACGGGTCTTCCGGGAGCCTCGACCGCCATCCTCGCGTACTTGGCGAAGCTCAAGGTCGAGCCGACCGCCGTGAAGAAGATCCTGATCACTCACCTCCACCGTGACCACACCGGTTCGCTCAAGGCGATGCTCGAGAAGACGCACGCTCGCTCCTTCTCGCACTGGATCGAGGCGGCGTACATCGCCTGCGACCCGGTCTACGACGGTCCGGGAACCCCTCCCGCCGAACCGGTGACGATCGACGAGGCGTTCAAGGACGGCGACCCGATTGATGCGGCCGGGGGCCTGATCGCCTACCATACCCCGGGCCACACGCCCGGACACGCGTCGTTCTACCAGCCGGAGAGGAAGATCCTCTTCTCGGGTGACCTCTTCTTCGTTGAGGGCGAGACTCCCACCCTAACCCCGCCGGACTTCACCCACCACACCCCCACCGCGAAGATCTCCGCGCGAAGGATGGGCCGGCTGTCAGTCGACTCGCTCCTGACCTACCACGGTGGCCCGATCCTGAAGAACGGGGGCGCTGTCGTCCGCACGCTGACCCAGAAGCTCTGAGGGTCCCGCGGGGCGGCGGTTCTATCGTCGCCGCCCCGGCCCGACCCGCGAATGGGACTGGCCAGATTTGGACTGGCGTCTCGGAGTCCCGAACCCCGAAGGATGGACCAAGCTACCCCACAGTCCCGGACGCGGCGGTTGCCAGCCGCCCCCGCTATTTGAACGTAAGGGCGAGAGCGGGGGG
>DATJVA010000127.1:0-7003 GCA_035502015.1 Thermoplasmata archaeon
CCGCCGCTTTGCGTCGAGCGTCGTCTACCGGCCGACGGACGGCCTAACAGGGAGCCGTAGCCATTCAGGTTCCTGACGCCCGCTGACGGTGCTGCCCCTTCGCGCGAATCCCGAGGTGTAGCATCCGTTCCTTCGCCTCGACCGAAGGGTTCATCGACGACTTCCTTCCCCATCCCTCTGCGTGGGCGCCGCCCTCGCAGAGCCCCTTCCGCTCCTCCTCGCCCCAGAGGACGACGACCTCATACCCGTTTCCCGCCGCCGGCTCCTCAAGCTGGAGCGGGAGCTGGCCAAGGCCCGGGAGCGCGAGGCCCGCCAGGACGAGGAGATCCGCGAACTGGAGGAGCGGGCCCGGCAGCTTAAGGATCGGAACGAGCGACTCGTGGATCGCAACCGGCGCCTCAAGTCCCAGCTCCGGGGACTCCTCAGCTCTCCACTCCTCCTCGCCGCCTCCGACCGCACCGCCGAGACCGGAGTAGTCCCGTCCTCCCGGGTCTTCTACCATCGGGTCCGGAAGAGCTCGGATCCTCGACCCACGGGCGGCCAGCCGGGTCACCCGGGAGGAGCGAGATCGCGCCCCCGTGCCGAACTCCCCTCCGATGCGCCTCACCCTCGACCGGTGTCGTCGTTGCGGCACTCGGCTCGGCCAGCCGTGCGCCTTCCGACGGCGAGTGATCACCGAGCTCCCGCACCCTCAACCATTGATCTTCGAGGTGGAGATCGCCAGCTACCTCTGCCCGGGCTGCCGAGCGCGAGTCGAGCCGAACTGTCCGTATCCGGCGAATCGACAGTATGGGTTCCTTCTGACGGCCCGGGTCGTACACCTGCGGCTCCTCGGTCTCAGCGCGGCGACGGTGGTGGACTTCCTCGACGAGGCGCACGGGGTGCGGCTCAGCACCGCGGCAGTGCTCAAGCTCGAGCGCTGGGCGGCCGAGGCGCTCGGGGATCTCTACGAGGTGCTGAAGGCGGAGGTCCGGAAGGCGCCGGTGGTGGGAGCTGACGAGACCAAGTTCCGCATTGCGGGAGAGAACGGCTGGATGTGGGTGTTCACCCACCTCCACGCCGTCGTCTATCGGATCGCTCCGAGTCGTGGTCAGGACGTCGTCGAGGAGATCCTCGAGAGATCCCGAGGGATCCTCGTCCACGACGGGTGGGTTCCCTACGAGGTGATCACCACCGCGCAGCACCAGCTCGACCTCTGCCGTGTGAATCGATGGCTGGAGCGGGGGGAGGTGGTCCACCGGGTGGAACCTCGACCGCTCCTGAAAGTGGTCGACGCGAAGTTGGTGGGGCCGCGGCATTCGCCCACCGAACTCCTCGAGTTCGGCGACGGAGTTCGAAGCATCCTGAGAGGGTCGATCGAGTGGTCCGACGACCACCCCGCTGCTCCGATGCCCGGGCGCACGGCGCTCTACCGCGGACTGAGGTGGGACATGGCGGACCATCTCCGAAGGGAAAGGAAGGACCCCGACGCCCAGCGGATCGCCGGGGAGTTGTGGAAGCGTCGGGACATGCTGTTCACCTTTCTCATCGAGCCCGGGGTGCCTTGGCACAACAACGGCGCCGAGACGGAGATCCGGCAGGGCGTGCTCTACCGAAAGCTCAGCGGAGGCCGACGGTCGTGGACCGGCGCCTGGGTGCTCGAGCGTCTGCTCACGATCTATCGAACCTGTCGGAAGCGAGAGTTGGACTTTCTGAGCGTGGTTCGGGAAGCGATATCTGGGAACGGCTCCCCGGCGTTCGGTCCGCCGTCAGGACCGGCCAGAAACCTGAGCTGATACCCCCACCGACTGAGAACGATGAGGGTCAGCCCATCATGACATCAGAGGCCCGATGGCCAAGTACTGGAGTCGGCCCCGAATCTCACTCCGGCCCGCGGTGTTGGCATGGGGTCATCGTTGGGCTCGGCAGATCTCCGACGCCGCTTCGTAACCGGACCGTGCCGCCAACAAGAGTGCGCTGACCTGGATTCCATGAGCGCGTGCCCTCGAGCTCGACCGGGGTCGGCTGCTGGGTCCGCCGATGGCATAAGCCCGAAGCGAGGCTTTGGGCCGGATCGACACACCCTCTATGAGCCGGCCGAACCCCGTCCGGGCTGGACGGTGCCAGTTGGGACTGAGACATCACGGGCCAGTGGTTCTGGGTGGGGGACTTGTTGCAGGTTCGGGGTCGTGGACCGACCAGGTCTCGTGAGATCTGGCCCGAATCGTCTTCGTCGGCAACCAGGCTAACCACCGCCAATCATTCCTCACCAATCGGCGTCCTCCGGTGGAAGCGATAGCGCGCCCGCTGCCCAGCCATGGATGCGAGCAATGGAGGGCCGCGTCAGATCGGACCCTTGGCGGCGTAGGTAATGACTCCCGCCCGATTACCTGCGGTATTCGTCTCCTTGACGACCCAGCGGGCCGCAGAGAACTTGCGCTTGAGGGCCTCGAAGGCCTCGGGCGTAAGAGCTGTCGTCCAACCCCACCTGTCAGTAAGCGTCAGTCGCTCACCTTCGGACACTGGTATGGTTCCCCGGTAACCTCGTGAGTCAGTCAATCGGAACGAGCGCACCGGCGCCCGCAAGAGGTAGACTTTGGTTCGTCGGCCACTTCGCGAGAGCTCGAACCCTTCCGAGGTAATGTCAAGACGATCGGCGGACTTTGCTGTACTAACCAATCCCTTTAGCAGCGCGGAGCCAACAAAGAGTGCAAATGCGCAAATCGCCGCAGCATCGTCGGGGAACCCGAGCCTCCCGACAGACCCTGAGAGCATCAGGAGGAGGAGAAGCAGTGCTCCGAAGAGGCCGGCTCCTATGAAACCAATCCTCCGGGGAGCGTTCGCGCGGTCAAGCGAGACTGACAGGGCGCTAAGGTCGAAGGTTTCTAGATTTGTGATATCCTTCATTGTCTCAATTATGAAGCTCGAGAGCGGAGATTCCGAATGCTGCGATGTCTAGAGCAAATGAAGCGTCGACAATCTGCTTGTCCACAGGAGAGGTAGCGACCCCGCCTGCGATCAGGTCGAAGAACAGCCCAATGGCTCCCATCCCCAGAGACCAGACAGCAAGTTGGTTTGAGTGATTGAAATAGGAGTAAAATCCGACGACTGCTGCAATCAATGAAAACACAAACAAGGCGACAGACTTGAGACTCGCACCCCCGCTTGAATGCGACGCGATCCAGAGCTGTCGCCCCGCTAAAGATGACGTCATGCCGGCATCGTACCAACCTATCGAATCCGCGAGGGTCCGCCAAGTAACCTGATTTGGAGCCTGCGAACCGCACGTGCCGTTAGCCCAGTCCTCAACCCCATAAATCAGGGGAATCGCGATGCTCTGCGCGGTCAGTTGAATCACCGCCGATACTGCGAACGCAAGCAACAATCCGAGGAGAGCCGACACCAGCATGGAAGCGAGTGCAGCAGTCAGTGCGACAACGATCCCGAATACTACCGCGACGATGTACGACAGGGTGACCGAGTCTTGGAAGAGCGTTCCACTCTGCGCAGCCCACATTGATTGGGCGCCACCTTGCGATATATTGCCCGATGGCCCGATGGTAGATCCTGCTACCGAAATCGAGGAGTTTACGTCCAAGCTGTAGGCCGAGGTAACTGAAGTCACAGGACTAGTGCCAGTGGCAAGCGTGGCCTTGGCCTGGGTGATAATCCAGTCGAGGAAACTCGCGAGTTCAGCCTTGAGCGCTGCGCCGACGCCCGCCAAAGCACTCGCAGTCCGGTTCGCCACGGCGAGGTATACCTTCGCCATTTCCACAGCGAGGAACACCTGGAAAGCGAGTGGGGCAGTGATGACATCCCAGATAACCCCGAGCCAGTTTCCCGTCTGGATGTCGTAGAGGATGCCGCTCGCCGAATTCACCAGGAAGGCGACGAACGGGTTGCCCGACGGCTTCGGCGGCGCGACCGCGTGGCTGACAGGCACCCCGTAGTTGCCGCCGCTCGGAAGCACGGCGTTCGCCATCGAGGTCACCAGCGCCGAGGAGAGCGCAAGCGTCGGGATCTCGGTCGTGATGTTCACGAACGTCCCGTTGAGCCCCCCGGAGGAGTTGTCGACAAGGGCCGCCACGATCGCGTCGAGCTCCCCCGACGTCGAGCCGAGGGTGCTCGACAGGTTGAACGACGCCACGAACTGCAGCGCTGGGCCCGCGTAGGCTGTCGTTTCGAGACTCGGATTGAATGGAACCCCCCCGCAGTTCGAGCCTCCGCAGCTCGACGCATCGACTACCGTCAAGGTCGCGGTGTGGTTGCTCGGAGTCCCTGTCTCGCCCCCTGAGCAGAGCCACGGCTGGTTCCATACTGCCCTGTTCTGCCAGTAGCAGGAAAGGTCCGCCAACGTCGCCGGGTTCGAGTTGTTCGCGATCGCTCCGCTCTGGTTCGATGCCAGCAGGGGGCCATTCCCCGGGACCTTCGCGTTCGGCAGGGTGCTGTTCAGTAGGATCGACTCGCCGAACGTCGAATTGAGGAACTGACCACGCGGAACCAGGAACTGGATCATCCCGGTCGTGGCAGAGACATAGTATCCGGGGCCGCCCCACGGAGTCGGGATGAGGTCGGACCGGACGTGACTCCCCCCGTCGGTGTCGGTGATAGTCACGAGGTCGAAGCTCTGCTCGCCGGTGTAGCGCTTGAGCCCCCAGGGGAGGCTCGAGAGGGTCGAGTTGTCGTTCGGGATCCACAGGTAGGTAGGAACCTTGAGGCCGGCCGGAACCTCCGACACGCCGAACGAGACGTGCGTTCGGACCCCGTGGGCCGGTGCGCCGCACGAACCGGACGGGTTCCCGTAGACGATGACCGCCCCGCCGCCCCTTCCGTTCGTCTCCGGGGTGGCGTTCAGCATCGCGACCGTGAGATTGTACCTCCAGTTGCAGGCGTTGACCGGCAGAAGCTGAGGCGCGGGCGACGCGTTCGTCGAGATGTTGGCGATGAACGTTACCTCTACGGTCTCGGCTTCGACGGTGTTGTCGACCGGGAGGGTGAGCTCGTAGGAGGTTCCGCCGTTCCCTCCGGGGCAGGCGGAGAGGTTGATCGGAGCGGTGTAGTTGTTCCCCGCGTAGCCACCAACGGCGCCCGTGACGTGGAGCTGGAGCGCGGCGCCGGCCATCGACGGGATGTTCCCGCAGACATCGACACCATAGTTCAGGAAATCCATCTGAAGGTCTTCATCGTAAAGCGGATTGATTCGCTGGCCATCCGCCAGTCCGTCCTGTGGGGTGGAAGTGGCGAGCGGGTTCGCTCCCCACGACAGCTTGCCCCAAATCGTGAGGGTCCGAAGGGAACCGTAGCTGCCAAACTCGGCGCGCAGCCACGACGCCGCCTTCACTCCGGTAAGGTTGTAGAAGACGCTCAGCTGGGACCGGTCCCAGAGCACCTCCGATGACCACGGCGAACTGTCGCCCGCTTGGGTCAGATTGGTGAGGTTTGCCCCTTGGATGAAGCTCGAGCAGCTTGGAGTCCCGGGCTGGCCGGGGTACTGGCACGAGGAGAACGGGTGCAGCGAGGAGTTCGCGTACCAGTAGTGGAGATCGGCTCCCGCAGGCGGCAGGGGGTTCTGGTTCGAACGACCCAGGTCGAACGTGAGGTTCCAGGTGTCGAGCACGTGGCTGCCCGCCGAGTCGACGGTTCCCGGGTCGAGGCCGAACTCCTTTTCGACAAAATCGTTGGTGAGCCCATTCGTCGCCCAGAGGGTCGGGTCGGCCGTGACGTCGTGCGCCGGGTTCCACGACCCGGTGGTCGTCTGGGTGGTTACCGACCAGCCGTAGATCTTCTCGGAGTCGGTGAGTCCGTCGCCGCTCGTGTCCTTCAGGTGGGTGAACGTGTACGCGAAGCTCGTCGCGTTGACCGACTGGTTTGTGCCGACGTAGGTGTAGTTCAGGAGGACGGCAATCGTGTAGTTCGTATTCGGCAGGGGCAGGCTGAGGTTCGCGACGAAGGAGACGGAGTCGCTGAGTCCGCTCGGCCACAAGGGGGAGACTTGTAGCAGGGGGACGATGGCCGTCGCCGAATTGTTGCCCGTCGGGTAGTAAACGATCGTGCCGTCGCTGAACGTCGTCGCCTTCACAAAGAACTGGGGCAAGACCCAGGCGATTTGCGTCCCCCCTCCCTCTTGGGTAATCGAATCGTAGGGCTCGTCGTACGCCCAGACGTAGAAGTCATCCGGCGTCTGGAACGACGTCGATGCGCTTAGGGCGTTGTACGTGATTCCACAGTAGGTCATGTTCACGAGAATGCGGAAGCTGTAGGACGTGAATTCCCGGAGACCGTGCAACTCGAACTTCGTTGTCCACGTGCTCCCGCCCCCGGTCTCCGACGTCACCCATGAGGTCGTGGTGGTGGTGTTGTCACCGAACGTGTAGAGCGAGACGGTGCCGTTCGACCGGAAGTTCGTCTGCCAGCTAAGGCTCGCGTTCGTTATGGTGATGTTCGTGAGGGCGACGTTGCTGAGTTGGAGCAACCCGGGGACGAAGCCGCAGACACCCTCGGTCCACGTTCCCTTCTCTGCTGTCGAGGTCGGAGGACCGATGTTCTCGCTGACGTTCGGCTTCGAGTTCGGTGGAATCCCTCCCGGCTGGCTCAGCGAAGTGCCGCTGAACGAGTACGTCCCCGAGGAGAGGTTAGTTTCGACGAATGTCTCCGGGTCGACGTAGGCGGGATTGTAGTAGTTCGTAAGCGAAGGGGGAGTGATGTTCAGCCACGACTGGGCCGGCATCGAGTTGTTCCAGCTCACGAGGATCCGGTTTGCGCCCGTGGCGCTCGCGTTCACATGGGCGCCGACGATTCCCATCGACGTATTGAGATAGCCCGCCAGTCCGGGAAGTGTCACGTCGGACGTCGACAGGACCTTCGAGGGAGACCCCGCGGGGCAGCTCCCTTCCGAGCCCGGCGCGGTGTACTGCGTCTTCTGGACCGTCGCCTTGACCGTCACCCCCCAGTAGACGAGGCCGTTCGCGGTGAGATTGACGAGGTAGACCGTCGTCCCCTTCCCTCCGCCGGAGAAGGTGGCGGT
>DATJVA010000128.1:0-2606 GCA_035502015.1 Thermoplasmata archaeon
CGAGTGCTACGTTCCGCCGGCCGAGATCGATCACCTTCGGGTGCTGGTCCGCAACCGCAAGGACCTCGCGTTCAAGGTGGCCCTCGTGAAGAACCAGATGCACTCGCTCGTGACCCGGAACCTTCTCGATGCGGAGATGAAGGGCGTCTCTGACTGGTTCGGCGTGGGTGGCATCCGCAAGTTGGTCCGCCTCCCTATTCCCTCCGATGATCGGGCCCACCTGGTTCGATATCTCGAGCAGCTAGAGCTCCTCGCGCAACAAGAGGAGTCGATGCAAACTGAACTCGCGCAGATCGCTCGGGACCGAAAGGAGATCTCGCTGCTGATGACGATTCCCGGGGTGAGCTACTACTCGGCAGTGGGAATCCTCGCCGAGATCGGAGACATCCATCGATTCGCGACGAAGCAGAAGCTCGCCTCGTACGCGGGGCTGGTGCCGAGGGCGGACAATAGCGGAGAGAAGGTTAGCGCCGGCCGCCCGGTGAAGAAGGGGAACATGATGCTGAAGTCGTTCCTCTGCACGGCAGTGATGGCGATGCTCAAGGCGTCGCAAGAGACCGCCGTCGCCCGGTTCTACCGGGAAAAAGCGAAGTCCCATCCAGCTCAGAAGGCCCAAGTAGCCGCGGCCCGCAAGCTGTCGGCGGAGGTGTGGAAGATCCTCACCTTCGAGGTTCCGTATCGAGAGCAGGACGCCGACCTCACGGAGCGGAAGACAACGATGATGCAGCGGGTCGCCTCGGAGACGATCGCCGAGGTCTCCGAGGATCAGATGGAGGAGCTGGCGGACCGAGTGTGCGGAAAGTCTGCGATCCTCGGCCGACTCGAAGAAGAAGCCGGGGAACGAGAACAGGAGGTCCCAGATGCCGGCTAAGAAGTCACGGGGCTCGGGGCGCTTTCACAGGGGGACTGTAGGCTCCGGCGGGGTGGAACTCGCGCTCGCCGAATCGTATCAGAAGGTTCCTTGCGGCATTCTCATCCGCGTTGCCGAGGTAGCCACATCCTCGACAACGGAACTCCTCCCCTTTCCGATTCCCCCTCTCGGTGTGACCACACACGTGGCATCTCTGGCTGCTGTAGGACGGCGGCACACGCTCGAAGCGAACACGGTTCGTTTCGCAGGCCATATTGAGCCGACCGAGCCATTCCCGATACGTCCACGCCCCGAGACTCCGTCGCATCTTCTTGGAGAGGCGACGGTCCCTCCTGGTCCCGTGATGGAGACCCTTGAGATCCTCGACCACGATCAACCTCGGGTCGAGGGAAACCACCTCCTTGGCGACCTCCGCGATCCGCTGCCGGAGCGCCCGACGGGCCCGTTGCTGGCCGTGAGAACCGTGGGCACAACGGTCGATCCGCTCGAGGATCGGTCGGATGTCGGTTCCGAACCTCCGACCGTCCGAGAGGGTGGCCAGGGCTTTCACCCCAGTGTCGAGCCCGAAGTCACCTCCCTCCGATCTCACCGGGTCGACCTCCAGCTCGAAGGCCAACTGGACGGAATCAGCGGTGACCACGTACGACTCGAGGCGCCGGGCCCGCGGATCTTCCGAATACTTGCGATAATGTCGGTGGAAGCGGATGGGGAAGTCGAGTACGATCTTGCGGCCGACCGAGGCGACGTGGAGCCACGCATCGAACTCGCCGGCCGAGGTCGCCGATCGAAGGCTCGCGATGGTCGAAGAGACGTACATCCGTTGGCCGTGATGGACGGGTCGGTGCGCCCGGCGTCCATCCCGCTCCCGGGCCGCGGCCACCATATCGATCGCCTCCCGGGCCGCGACCTTCCGAAGACGGGCCGAGAGCCACGTCCCCTCGACGACAATGTTCTCCTTGACGAGCTCCCGCTTCGACCACCGTCGGGACCAGAAGCGTTGGATGAATACGTTGACCACGCGACCGTACTCCGTCAGGAGTTCCGTAAGGACGGCGTGCTTCGTGCGGGTCGCCTCGTGCAGCGAGCACCGAGAGGACCGGATCACTCTCATGTCGCCTCCGCAGCGGCTCGAAGAGCTCGGCGAGCGCGCGTCGGGGCGGATCGCTTCCCGTACAATCGGCCGCAGAACGACGTGAGCACGTCGACCATGTCCTGGACCAGATCGTCGTTCGCCTCGCCGGGTTCGACGACCAGGAGTCGGCGGCCCGAGGTCCGCATGGCGGCCTCGATGTAGTCGGACCCGAAGCGGGCGAGGCGGTCCCGATGCTCGACGACGATCGTGGCCACATCGGGGTCCCGGAGGAGGGTGAGGAGCTTGGAGCGATGGCCGTTCAGCCCGGAGCCGATCTCCGCGACGACCCTTCCGACGGGCAGGCCTTGAGCGGTCGCCCAAGCGACGAGGCGACCTTGCTGACGTTCGAGGTCGGCTTTCTGGCCGTGAGAGGAAACACGCGCATAGAGCGCGACGATCCCATCGGGGGGGACCTCATGGACGCGAACGAGGATGGTTCCGGTCTTGAGCTGTATCGCCGGGTCGGGGAGAATGCCCTGGCGAAACCAGGTCCAGGCGGTCTTGTAGGGGATCCCGTTGCGCCGTGCCCACTCGGAGAGCTTCAACCATTACAGCAGGTCAAACAGGGATAAAAAGGAATACATTCATCAGCAGTTCGAACCC
>DATJVA010000129.1:0-15515 GCA_035502015.1 Thermoplasmata archaeon
CTTGACGTTCCGCCGCATGGCGTGAATCAGGTGGCCGACGCCGATCCCGAACCCGTCACCGTCCCCGCCGGTGGCAAGGACCGTGAGGCCATGGTTGCCCCACCGGATCCCCTCGGCGAGCGGGATCGAGCGGCCGTGGATGCCGTGGAAGCCGTACGACGAGAGGAAGTGGGGAAGGTTCGACGAGCAGCCGATGCCCGAGGCGATCACGACGTCCTTGCTCGGGATCTTGAGCCGCTTCAGCGCCATCTCGATCGCCGCGACGACCCCGAAGTCGCCGCAACCGGGACACCACGTCGGCTTGATCTGCGACTTGCCGACGATCGGAAGCTGCGCTCCGGCGGGCGTGACGATCGGGGCCGCGGCACTTTCCGCCATGGTCAGAGCACCTCCTCCGCACGCTCGAGGATCTGGTGCGGATAGAAAGGCTCTCCATCGTACTTCAGATACTGGTGGGGCAGCTCGATCCCCACCTCCGACCGGAGGAGATGGGCGAACTGGCCGGTGTAGTTCCCCTCCACGAGAAGGGTCTTGTGGGTCCGGGCGAACATCGACCGGACGACGTTCGGGTCGAGCGGGAAGAGCGTCGGGAACCGTAGGAGGTTCGTCGCCTTTCCCTTCTCCGCGAGGACCTGCATCGTGTCGCGCACCGCGCCGACCGTTGAGCCCCACGCCACGAAGGTGAGGGGCGCGTCGGCCGGACCCTCGAAGAACGGCTGGGGCGCGTCCTTCGCGAGGCCCTTCAGCTTGCGCATCCGCTTCTCCATCATCTTCTCACGGATCGCGACCGACTCGGGGATGCCGACACGGATGTCGGAGATGTCGTGCCCCCACTCGTCGTGCTCGTCCGAGAGCGCGATGTGGTTGAGGCCGGGCTGTCCGGGGAACGCCCGCGGCGAGACGCCGGATTCGGTGTCCTCGTACCGACGGTACTCGTGACCGTTCGGCTCGACCGTGAAGAGCGACGGGACGTCCACGTTCAGGTCGATCTCGGAGCGGTCGACCCCTTCCATCGCCTCCGCCAGGTGGAAGTCGGTCAAGACGAGCACCGGTGTCTGGTACTTCTCCGCGAGCTCGAACGCGGTGACCGTGAAGCGGTACGCCTCGACCGGGTTCGAAGGGGCGAGCACGGCCCGGGGCCACTCGCCCTGGCCCGCGCCCATCAGGAGGTTCAGGTCGGCCTGCTCGGTCTTGGTCGGGAGCCCGGTCGACGGGCCGGCCCGGGCCGCATCGACGACGACCACCGGCACCTCGGCCATGCCGGCCATCCCGAGGCCCTCGGTCATGAGCGCGAAACCACCGCCGCTGCTCGCGGTCATCGACCGCACGCCGGCGTACGATGCTCCGATCGCCATGTTGATCGAGGCGAGCTCGTCCTCCGACTGCTTTACCACGATGCCCAGCGCGCGCGAGTGGGCCGCGAGCCAGTGCATGATCGAGGTCGCCGGGGTCATCGGGTACTGCACCAGGAACTTGAGGCCGGCGGCGGCCGCCCCGAGGCCGATCGCCTGGTTGCCGGTCATCAGGAGCTTGGGCGCTCCCATCCGGGAGAGCGCCTTCGGGTGGCTGAGCCCCTGCTGCTCGGCGAACTTGAACCCGTCCGCGCAGGCGCCGACGTTCCAGGTCACCACGTCGCCGGCCTTCCGGCCGAACGAATCGGAGAGCACCTTCTGGGCCAGGTCGAGCGGAATGCCGGCGAGGAATGCGGTGGCGCCGAGACCCGCGGCGTTCTGCAGGATCGATTGGCTCGTGTACTTGCGGGCGATCTCGAGGGTCGGCACCGCGAGGAGCTGAAGGCCCGGCTTCGGCAGGTCGGCCGGAGTCAACGGGAACTTCTCCGGGTCGAAGATCACGGTCCCGCCGGGGTGAAGGATCGGCGCGTGGACGTCGACGGTCTGTCGGTCGAGCGCGTAGAGGATGTCGAGGTTGTCCCCCGGGGAGTGGACCTTGCTCTCCGAGGCTCGGGCGTGGTACCAGACATGGCCTCCGCGGATGACCGACTGGTAAGCGTTCAGACCGAAGATGTGGAGGCCCATCCGGGAGAAGCTACGGGCGATCGACTCGCCGATCGAGGCGATACCGTCGCCGGCCTGGCCACCGACGCGAACCGCGATCTCCTTCATGGGCATATCGAGGGAGGCTCCGTATTAATCGATTCTGTCAATTTGGATGCCAGTAACCCTTAGAGGGGGCTTCGGATGGGTTCGACGTGGCCTCCCGCGTGACCGTCCTTCTCTTCGCGACAGCTCGGCTCGCGGCCGGACGAGGGAAGGTCGCGTGGGCGGTCGACCCGAAAGGGGTGTCGGTCGGTGCGCTCGTTCGGGCCCTCGGGGCACGATACCCGAAGCTTGCCCCGACGCTGGAAGCGTCTCGCTTCGTGTTGAACGGCCGGTATGTCGCTTCCCGCGCGACCCGGGTGCGTCCGGGCGACGAGTTCGCGGTGCATCCTCCCTACGGAGGGGGCTGACGTTGAGCGTCCGACTGACCCGCGGTCGGCTCTCGGTCCCGGCCGCTATGCGGGAGCTTGCGGGGGACGAGCTGGGCGGAGTGATCGTGTTCGCCGGACGGGTGCGTCCCGACCGACGGGGCCGTGGCCGCGTGATCGCGCTCGATTACGAGGCCCACCGGGCTCTCGCGCTAGCGGCCCTTGCTCGGCTCGACCGCCAGGCCCGGCGTCGGTTCGGCGCGGAGCGGGTCGTGCTCTGGCACCGACTCGGACGGGTCCCGGTCGGTGAGACGTCGGTGATCGTCGGCGTCGCGACGGGCCACCGGGCCCCGGCGTTCGCCGCGTCCCGGTTCCTTATCGAGCAGCTGAAGGCGACGGTGCCGATCTGGAAGCTGGAGCGAGCACCACCCGCGCGTCCGCGGCGATCGCGCCCTGGCGGTCGGGCAGGACGATCAACGGGTTGATGTCGAGCTCGAGCACGTCGGGGATCTCCATCGCCAGTTGAGAGACGCGCTCGATCACCTCGGTGAGCCCCTCGACGTCGCTCGGGGGCTCGCCGCGCACGCCCCGGAGCAGTGGGAACGCCCTCACCGACTGGACCATGTGCATCGCGGCGAGCGGACGCACCGGGGCCAGGCGGAACGTCACGTCCCGTAGCACTTCGACGTAGATCCCGCCCAGACCGAACGCAAGGATCGGGCCGAAGTGCGGGTCGCGCTGAACGCCCACAAGGACCTCCTTGCCTTCCTGGATCTCGGTTTCCACCTCGAAGCCCTCGATGCGGGCGTCCGGTGCCTTGTCGTGCAGGGACTGCTGCATCGCCTTCCAGGCCGCCTTGAAGGAGGCGTCGTCATGGATCCCGAGCGCCACGCCGCCGACGTCGGTCTTGTGCGAGAGGTCCGGGGAGACGACCTTCAGGACGACCGGGTAGCGGATCGTTCGTGCGGCCGCGAGGGCCTCGTCGAAGTTGCGAACGAGACGCCCCGTGGGGAACCGGATGCCGTAGGCGCTGATGAGCGCCTTCGCGGCGACGTCCGAGAGCGTCGTCGTCCCCTCGCTCCGTGCCTTTGCCACCACGGCCACGGCGGCCGCCCGGTCGACGGTGAACTCGCGGACCGGTGCCTTCGGGCGGGTCCACCAGTCATGGTACTTGGCGAGCGCGCCGAGCCCTTGGGCCGCTTCCTCGGGGAACGTGAACGTCGGGACCCCGTTCTCCTCGAGAAGGGAGACCTCGTTCGACAGGTCGTTCACTCCGAAGATGCACGCCGCGATCGGCTTAGTCGTGGTCGCCTTGGCCGCGAGGATCGCGCGGGCCACCGACTCGGCGGTCATCGTCGACGTCGGCGTCGTGATGACGAGGGCTCCGTTCATATCCGGCCCCTCGAGGAGCTTCTCGAGGATGATCCGGTAGTGGTCGGCGCCGGCGTCCGCGGTCATGTCGAGAGGGTTCGCGATGGAGGCGGATGGCGAGAGACGGGGGACGAGGTCGTCGTGCACCGCATTGGAGAGCTGGGGCAGCTCGAGCCCGTGGCGGACCGCGGCGTCCGCCGCGACGATGCCCGGTCCCCCCGAGTTCGTCAGGATCATCAGGCGGGGTCCCTCGAGCTTCAGACCGGAGGCGAAGATCTTCGCGGTCCGGAACAGCTCACCGAGCGTGTCGGTCCGCTGGACGCCCGCCTGGTTGAAGAGCGCGTCGTAGAGCTGGTCCCGACCCGACTGGGCGAGGGACCCGGTGTGGCTCTTCGCGGCCCGTTCGCCGGCCGGCGTCCGTCCGCCCTTGATCACGAGGACCGGCTTACGCTCGGTCACCTCGCGGGCGGTCTCGAGGAACTTCCGCCCGTCGACAAGGCTCTCGAGATAGAGCAGGATCACCTTCGTCGCGTCGTCGCGTCCGAGCGAATAGAGCAGGTCGTTCTCGTCGATCCCCGCGCGGTTCCCGACGGAGACGAATCGAGAGAAACCGATCCGCTCGGTGATCCCGTACGCGAGGATCCCCGCGCAGAGGGCTCCGCTCTGGGAGACGAACGCGATGTTCCCTCGCGGCGGGAGGCTCGCGCTGAAGGTGGAGTTCAAGCTCACGTCGGGGGCGGTGTTGATCACCCCGAAGCAGTTCGGTCCGACGATCGACATGCGGTACTTCTCCGCGCGCCGGACCACCTCCGCCTCCAGGGCCGCCCCGGCCTCGCCGAGCTCGCGGAAACCGGCGGAGATGATCACCGCACCTCGGGAGCCCGCCTTCCCGAGACGCTCGATTGTGTCGGCGACCGTCGCGGCGGGAACGATCACAACGCCGAGGTCCGGGGTCTCGGGAAGGTCCTCGATGGTCGGATAGCACCGAACGCCGGAGACGCTCTTGGACGACGGATTCACCGGGTAGACGACGCCCTTGAACCCCGCCTCGATGATGTTCCGGAACAGGTACGTCCCGACCTTGCCGGGCTTGTTGGACGCGCCGATCACGGCGACCGACGACGGACGGAACAGCTCGTCGAGGTCCTCCGAACGACCGCGCGACATAGCTACCCTGCTATCGACGGTCCGTCGGACGGTCCTCCGTTATATATCCACGCCCCCGTCAGACGTCGCATGACCGCCGAAGGAGAACCGACACACTCGTCCGCGGCGGCCTCGCCTTCCCCGGCACCGGCGGGACGGCCGGCCGCGCGGGGAGTGCTGCAACGGATGGACAAGGGAGGGATCCGCCACGTCGTCGCCGTGGGGAGCGGTAAGGGCGGCGTCGGGAAATCGTCGGTCACCGCGTTGCTCGCGGCCGAGCTGGCGCGTCGGGGCCAACACGTCGGGATCCTCGACGCGGACATCACCGGCCCGTCGATCCCGAAGCTGCTCGGATTGACCGGCCCGCTCGTCGACCGCGGGGAGGGGATCGAGCCGGCGGGAACTCCCTCGGGGATCTCTGTCGTGTCGTCCCAGTTCATGGTCGAGGACGAACAGACCCCCGTCATCTGGCGGGGGCCGCTCGTTACCCGGCTCATTACCCAATTCTTCGGGAGCGTGCACTGGGGCGACCTCGACTACCTGCTCATCGACATGCCGCCGGGAACGAGCGACGTTCCGCTCACGGTCTTCCAGACGATCCCGATCGACGGCATGGTGTTCGTCCTCACGCCCCAGGACCTCGCGGCGCTCATCGTGAAGAAAGCGATGAACATGGCCCGCGACCTCCACGTTCCTCTGCTCGGCGTGGTCGAGAACATGGCGTGGCTCGTTTGCCCGCACTGCCACGAGCGGACCGACCTTTTCGGCAAGAGCCGGGTCGGTCGCGTGGCGCAGGAGTACGGGATCCCGCTCCTCGGAAGTCTGCCGGTCCTCCCTCCGGTCTCCGAGCTCTCCGACACCGGTCACCTCGAAGAGGTCGTGTCGCCCGAGGTCGCCTCGCTCGTCGATGCGTTCTCGAAGGCGGTCGACGACGCTACGAAGAGCCGGGTGACGATGCTGTAGGGCTCCGCAGTTCGGCGAAGCGAACGACCTCGCTCGGCACGCCATACCGGGCGAGCGCAGCTTTCAATCCCTCAAGGTGGGCGTCGCCGACCACGGCGGCGAGTCGACCGTGCCCTTGCTGCCGGATCGCGGCGAGCCGCTGCGCCATGTGCTCGTTGCGATCGTCGAGAAGGACACGAGCGGTCGTGGGGCTGACACGTCGTAGCTCCTCGGTGTACTCCGACGGGTCTTCGGCGTAACGGTCCATCTCCCGGTTCACGACACGGGCCGGCAGGAAGAGTCCGACCACCGCGCTCGCAAGGAGCATCACGCGCTCCTTGAACGGCATCGACCGGACGAGGTTCGCCAGGGTGAGCCGGATCGGGTCGTCGATGAGGAACAGCGGTATCTTGCGGCCCTCGGCGACCTCCATCGCGACCTTCATCTCGGCGCCGGGCACCCCGGCTCCGATCTCGGAGCCGAGCCGCCGCTGCACCACCCCCCACAGGCGCGCGAACAGTGGCGCCGAACCGGACCGTCGGTGGGAGCCGTCCGACGCGATCAACGCTTCGGCGCGTTCGGGGTCGAGCTCCACCGCGATCCCGTCCAGCACACGGCCGGTGAGGACCTGCTTGAGCGGCGCGCTCAGGTCGACGACGTGGGCGCAGCCGACGAGGAGGACCGGCGCGTCCAGGGTCGAGGCGTACACGCCCGCCCGAGGTCAAGGCCGTTCATCTCGATGCCGGCCGGGCCGATAACGCCCATATAGGAGAACCGGTCGTCGTGGGCCATGGCGTGGACGCTCTTCTCCGTCCCGAACTCGAAGCGGACGGAGCTCGATGCCGCCCTGAAGGACGACCGGGTCTCCCGGCAGAGCCAGAAGGTACGGGACGCGACGGCGATGGGAGGTCCCGCCGGCGCCACGTACGTCCTCATCGAAGGCGCCGCCGATGCGGTCCATCGGGCCGAGGAGCTGCTCGGGCCGATCGGAACGCGGCTACCGGCATCCGAAGGGGAGGCGCTCTACCGTCGTTTCAAGGACGAGGAAGAGTCGGCGTCGGCGGGGATGGGGCTCTTCTTCACCGAGGAGTAGGTCGTCACTCGTTCGTCGGGGCGTGCGACGGCTCGAGGTCCTCGCCGCCCGCGAAGACACGCTGGAACGAGCGGTACATCCCCTCGAGCCCGCTCTGCTCCTTCGCCGACGTGGGCACGAGTCCGATCAACGGAGACATCGTCTCGATCGCTCGGTAGAGCTCGGTGGAGAGCTGGACGTCGGGCGTCGGAGTGTCCCGGGAGATCGCATCGTAGAGCGTCCCGGGGTCGTCGGACCAGCCCATCACCTCGGTGAGCTGTTCGGGGGTCAGCACGTCCGACTTCGCGAGGATGTTCACCGTCGGTAGCCGGAACCGGAACTCGACCGTTGCCCCGAGCATCAGGAGCGAAACGAACCCCGCCGCCGTCCGCGCCAGCACCGGGTCGTAAAGGAACGCAAGCACGGACCGGTCCCCGCTCAGGGCATCCACGATCGCCTTCGACGCCTCGCGGAACGCGAACAGCTCGATCTGTCCGGGAGTGTCGATCAGGATGTAGTCGGCTGTCTGTTCCTGGATCGCCTGCTTGACCTCGAAGACCTTGAGCGCGATCATGTCGGCCGCGACGACCTGCGCCCCGTTCGGTCCGAGGCCGTACTCGTCCTGAATGTCGGCGAGGCGCACCCACTCCCGGATGTCGACGTCCGCGGAGTCCTCGGCCGCCTCGCTGCCCGGGTCGAGGTTCACGACCACGGCGTCGTAGCCGGCGGAACGCGTCCAATCGGCGAAGGCCCGGACGAGCGATGTCTTTCCCGCGCCGGCCGTCCCGGTGAAGTAGACGGTTCCCGGTTCTTCCACGGACGTCCCCCGCTCGTTACTTCCGCGCCGCGCTCGCCCGGTGCTTGGAGAGGTCGGCGGCGAGCTCCCTCAGGAACCGCGCTTTCGTCGTGGCTCCCTTCTTCGTCACCTTGACCCTGCCGGAGTAGTCGAAGAACCGACGGGGGTACTGCTTCTCCGCCTCGACCTCCGCCTGGAAGCCGAGTCGCTTCGCGGACGCCACGATCTCCTCCGCGGTGAGCTCGGAAAGGGTCTGCGTTTCGGGGACGCGCCGTCCACCCTTCCGGGAGAGGCCCCGGCCCAGGTAGGCTGGGTAGACGTAGAAGTGGTCGGGCATTCTGCGCCCGCACCGCGCTAGGCCGACGCCGGGCTCGAGACCCGGACCCCGTTCAGGACCCCGTCCTGGCCGGGGCGGGATCGCACGCGGACCAGGCCGACGTCGGTCTCGAGGATCGCACCTTTCGTGATGATGTTCCGCTGTACGAAGTTCGGGTTCGCGGGGTTCTCCCGGACCGTGATCACCTTCGCGGGCTGCATCTTCTTGGTCGCCGGGTCGAAGACGTTGATCGTCTGGGTGGTGAGGACGCGCAGCTTGCGGTTCGCTCCACGGACGCGGTAGACCTTCACCGTTCCGGATCCGAGCGTGGCGTGCTGGAGCTCGCGCCCGATCTCGAACCGACGCTTCTTGCGGATCGGTCGAAGGCGACCGCCGGTCCGCTTGCGCCTCGACCGGCCCTGCCAGATCCCCACGAGTTCCTCCGAGAGGTGCGGTCCGACCGGGGTTCGGTATATGACCTTTTCAGCGACACGCCGCGCCCGGCCGTCTCCTCATCGGGCGAGGAACGGGGCGAGGAGCGGACGCAGTGGTTCGAGCTTCGCCCGCACCGCCGCCTCTTCGGAGGGGGTGAGCGGTTCGTACGGCGACCGGTAGCCGACTTCGAACCCTCGAAGCTCGGCGATGAGGAACTTGAACGTCGACGGGCTCGGCCCGGCCTTCACGACCGACACGAGCTGGTCGACGACCGGCTGGAGCTCGCCGGCGCGGGCAACGTCTCCGTGGCGAGCCGCGTCGACCAGTGCGAGGCAGAGCTTAGGTGCGACGTTCGCGACCCCCATGATGGCCCCTCGAGCGCCGCGGGCGATCGCTGCGGACGCGAGAGGCGGGTCGCCGGGGAGCACGGCGAACCCCTCCGGCGCGCCGTGGAGGAACGCGGAAACGCTCTCGATCGACCCGGCGCTGTCCTTCACCCCCGCGATGACCTTGTCCCGTGCCAGGCTGTGGAGCAGTTCGGGAGGAAGCGCGTACCCGACGAGTCCCGGGTTGTTGTACGCGAGCAGCGGCACCGACGTCGCCTTCCGCAACGCTCGGTAGTAGTGGTCGACCGAGTGCATCGGGGGATGCAGATAGTAGGGCGGAACGGCCACCAGGGCGGCCACTCCCGCCTCCTCCGCTTCGGCGGCGAACGCGATCGCCTGGGCGGTCGAAGGAGCACCGCAACCGGCCCAGACGTCCGTGTGCCCGGTCGTGCTCTCGACGACCACGTCGATGAGGGGCGACCGCTCGCTCGGGACGATCGAGGGAAACTCCCCGGTGGACCCGAGTACGAAGAGGTGGTCGACCCGTGCGTCGGAGAGGTCGCGGGCGAAGCGGGCGTTCCGGCCGAGGTCGACTCCCCCCTCGTCGTTGAACAACGTCACCATCGGGACCGCAAGCCCGTCCAGCGCCATCGGCTCAGCACCCGCTCGGCGACTTAATGGGTTTATGCCGCTCTCGCGCGCCGGAGGAAGGTACGGCGTCCGAACGTCTCCTCGGGATCGACGAGGCCGGTCGCGGTAGCCTGGTCGGCCCGCTCGTCGTCGGCGGCTTCTGCATCTCTTCCGACCGGTTGGGCGAGCTGGTCACCCTCGGCGCCCGAGACTCGAAGCTATTGAGCGCTACCGCGCGGGAGCGCGTGTTCTCCGGCCTTCCCGCTCTCGGAACGTGCGCCCAGGTAGTGCTCCCGCCGCGGGTGGTCGACCGCGCCGTGCGCCGAGGCCGGCTCAACGACCTCGAGGCCGACGCGTTCGCGCGACTTGTCCGAGAGATGCAGCCGGACGTCACCTATGTCGATGCCTGCGACCCGAACGAGCGACGGTTCGGTGCGCGGGTCGCGCGGCTCGCGGGCGGAACGGCCCGGGTCGTCGCGCGCCACCACGCCGACCGAGATCATCCGGTGGTCGGTGCCGCCTCGATCGTCGCCAAGGTCCAACGAGACCGGGCGATCGCTCGACTGCGCGAACGGCTGGGAGAGGACCTTGGGAGCGGATACCCCTCGGACGAACGGACGATCCGATTCGTGCGGGCGGCGCTCGTCGACCGCCCGACGACCCCGTCGTGGGTGCGGAGTTCGTGGTCGACGATGCAAAGGGTTAAACCCCGCCGACCGGCTCGGACGCTGGACGGGTTCGTTCCATGACCGTAGAGGAGACCCTCGCCTCCCTCGTCGACCGATTCAACCGGCACGCGGAGAAGAACCCGGGGATGGCCGAGGAGCTCGACGGACTGTCCCGAACGATCCAGATCTCGCTGACCGACGGGGGAACCTACGCGGTCGACCTCGCGAAGGGGCGGCTCCAGAACCTGAGGTCCGGTGCGGTCTCCTCGGCCGACGTCCGCATCACGACGGACGAACGGACGTTCCACGCCCTCGTGCGCAAGGACATCGGGCCGATGAAGGCCCTCGTGACCCGCAAGCTCTCGATCGAGGGGAGCCTCGAGGACAAGCTTCTGTTCCGAAAGCTCCTATAGTACCGGCCCGGCGGGCTCACGGAAGGAAGACGCACGCGGCGATGCAGACACCGTAGTGGTCCATCGGGATCGAGAGCTCCTCCGTCCGATACTGGATGCGCCGTAGCTCGACCCCGCGGAAGTGGGCGATCTCGGTCATGCGCCAGCGCAGGAACTCTTTCAGCGACTTCTGGGTCCCATGCAGGTGCGCCTCGGCCACGTAACCGCCCTGACCGTCGGTGCGGAACCCGTAGGCGATCCCCGCGCTGATCACTTCGCCCTCTCCACCGCCGTGACGGGCCAGGACGCAGTGGGTGATCGCCCCGCGCGCGATCGGAACGCGGTCGACCTGACGGATCCCGATCGGGAGGACCGAGGAGACGCTCACGAGGTTCTGCTCGCCGATCCCGGCCTGCAGGAGCGCGAGGTCGAAGGCGTTCAGCTCGCTCGTCTTGTTGATCCCTTTCCCGCTCGTCACGAAGAAGCGGGAAGGAACGGGGACCAAGGCATCGGCCGTCGGTTCCGCACGTCGCGGCACGTCGGGCGCTGAGGTCGGCGGAACCTTAAGGTTTGGGCCGCGCCGGGAGCTCTAGACCATGATCGCGTGGCGCCGACGCATCGAGGCCTCGGTCTCGCCTCGTACACGCAGGAGCTCGGCAATCAGCCCGTCCGTGAGACGCAGGCTCGCCGCTTCGAACAGGGTCCCGAGCGGAGCGTACCGGGGGCGGTCCGGGTCCTCCTCGAACTCCACGGTGATGAGGTGGCTCGCCGTGTGGGCGATCTTCGACCCCGGTTTCGACGTGAGCACGATCAGCTCCGCGCCCTCCCGACGGACGATGTTGGCGGTCTGGATGGACGAATAGCTCTCGCCCTGGGCCGAGAGGACGAACACGGCGTCCCCCTGGCGAACGATCGGGGTGACGCTTTCCCCGATGACGTACGCCCGGAGCCCCGCCTGCACGAGGCGCATCGCGAACGCGCGGCCCACGATGCCGCTGCGGCCGGCCCCGTACACGAAGATCTGAGGCGCCTTGAGAAGGATCTCGATGGCCCGGGAGATCGCCTTCGGGTCGATCCGTTCCAGTGCGGCGGTCACCCTCTCGCCGATGTACCGCTGCGAGCGAACGAACGTTGTCCCGTTATCGGCGTCGATGACGGCCATGGCGCACCCCCCCTCGTCTCTTCGCAGGCGGTCGAGTCGGCGGCTTCGCTCGGCGCGCGGACGGCCGAGCCGACGGCCGGGGACGAGCGATCGACCTCGGCCTCGCTGTCGGCGCGGCCGCGGGCGCGACCGTCGGCTTCGGCGGCGTGCGTGGCGCCGGCGGCGCGTGCAGCTTCGACCAGCGACGCGTGAGCGCGCGCTCGTACAGGAGCTTCATGTACATCGCGTCGTGCTCGAGCAGCGGCGAGCTCGAGATCACCGTCACGTCGAAATCGCGTTCGGCGAGGAGCTCGGCGAGCGGGTCGAACCGGACGAGACCTCGCTTGATCGGGGTCAGGCGAAACTCTCCGGGGCCGTAGAACTCTACCCCGGAGAAGTTGAGATAGAGCGGCCCGTCCGTCGCGCGCACGAACTCCTTCACGACGGGGTCGAGGTCCTCGGCCTCTTCGAAGCTGGTCCGCTCGCGGGCGGCGACATGGGGAAGGTTGAGCACCGGCACGGTGCCTTTGACGCGCCGCACGAGTTCGAGGACCTCCTCGCGCGACCCGAAGACGTCGGGGTGTCCGCTCGGCTCGATCGCGAGGCGGACGGTCCCCTTCGAGTACTTCGTGAGCCAGCCCGAAAGCTCGGAAACGATCTCGGTGAGCTGGTGGATGGAGTCGGCCCGGTCCCCCGGGCCGTAGAAACCGAGGTGGGTGACGACCAGCCGCGCCCCGAGCCCCTGCGCGAGGACACCGGCCCACTGGATCTGCCGGATCGACTGCTCGCGCGCGTCGGAGGAACCGAAGAAGTCCACGTAATACGGCGCGTGCAGCGTGAGGTCGGTGTCGAGCGCCTTCGCGAGGTTCCGGGTCTGCTGAAGGTCCGCGTAGTCCTTCGCGAGGCTCCACGTGAGCGAGGTGATCGAGTCGCGCCGACGCAGAGGTGAGGTCATCGCGACGAGGTCGGGTGTCCCCCCTTGGTGGTCGGAAGGGCCGACGCTGACGACCAGCTGCTGCACGAGGTCCCGCGCCGGCTTCCCGATCTCCTCGTCGAGGACCGCGCGCGTCAGATGATTGACCTTGATGAACTGGACCTCCATCGCCGTAAGGCCCAAATGGTGCACGTCGGCGATCCCGTCCCGGAGCGTCCGGCCCTTGCACGAGAGAGGGATCCCCGCGGGTCCAAAACGGATCACGAGTAACCAGGCCTCAAAATGGGGAAATTGCGCTAAACTATGGTCCTATATATCGGAATCCGGCCGAGCCCCCGCCGGGGAGGTCGCGCCCGGATCTACGCCGAACGGCCGACGAAGTCGAGCGCGACCAGGTAGATCTCGGAGGACGGCGCGCGCGACGCCGGTGGCTTGGTCCGCACGAGCTTACCGAACTGCGGACGGACCTGCGCGACCAGCTCATCGACCATATCGCCCGCGAACACCTTGGCGGCGAACGCGCCTCCGGGCGCGAGCACCTGCTGCGCTAGCGCGAAGGCGAGCCGCACGAGGTCCACCGACCGGGCGTGGTCGGTCGCATACGCCCCACTGATCGACGGTGACATGTCCGAGATCACCACATCGAACGGCTCCGGTCCGAGGCGCTCGACCAGCGTGGGGTCCCCCACGCGAGCTCGCACGACGCGCAGACCCGGGGCCGGGTCGATCGGTCGCGGGTCCACGGCCACCACAGCGCCCGAGCGACCGACCCGTTCGAGCGCGACCACTGACCAGCCGCCGGGCGCGGCGCCGAGGTCGAGGACCCGGGCGCCCGGCCGCAGAAGATGGAACCGGTCGTCGAGGTACGCGAGCTTGAATGCGGCCCGGGACCGTAGGCCGTCCCGCTGGGCCGCTCGGTAGTACGGGTCCCTTCGTCTCTGGTCGACGAATCTTCGGCCCATCGCCTCGGTGTCATCGGCTCGGGCTACATGAAGGCGGCCGACCGACTCCCCTTGCCGGTCCCGTCGGGCGGATAAGGGGTCACCGCGTAGGGTTCGACCGACCATGGCCGCGACCGTCGAGAAGGCAGAGGCGTTTCGCGCACTCCACCAGGGACCCCGTCCGCTCATCCTTCCGAACGCGTGGGACGTTCCGAGCGCCCGCGTCTTTGAGAACGCGGGATTCCCGGCGGTCGCGACCTCGAGCGCCGGGATCATGGTTTCGCACGGCTATCCGGACGGCGAGGAGATGCCTCGTCGCGAGCTCCTCCAGGCGGTCGCTCGGATCGCCGAGCGCGTGGCCGTCCCAGTGAGCGCGGACGTGGTCGCCGGCTACGGTCGCACCTCCCGAGACATCGAGAAGACCATCGGTCTCGTGATCCGCTCCGGGGCGGTCGGCGTCAACATCGAGGACCTCCATCCCTCGCACGACGGCCTGGTCCGTCTCGAGGTCCAGCTTCGGCGGCTCGATGCCGTCAAGCGCGCCGCCGCATCGAGCGGGATTCCGCTCGTCATCAATGCGCGAACGGACGCGTTCCGCCACGCCCCCGGAGACGAGCCCGCCCGTTTGCGGGAGGCGATCCGACGGGCGAGCGCCTACCGCGATGCCGGCGCCGATTGCGTCTATCCGATGGGACTCACCGATGCCGCCTCGATCACAGCCTTTGTCGAAGCGCTGCGATGTCCGGTGAACGTGATGGTCCGCGAGGGACTCCCTCCGCTCGCCGAGCTCGAACGGATCGGAGTCCGTCGAGTGAGCTTCGGGCCCTCGGCATCCTACGCGGCCCTGGGCCTGCTCAAACGGATCTCGAGGGAGGTGCTCGAACAGGGGTCGTTCGACTCCCTCGTCCGCGACGCGATCGGGTTCGCCGAGCTGAACGAACTCGCGGTCGCGCGGAAGTCCGGCTCTGGGTGAGCCCCGGGCGGCTCCCGGTTGACCCCTCCTACCGAAGCGAGACCGCCTTCCCTTCTTCCGCGAGAATGATCTCGCCCGAGAACTCCCGGGCCGCGTCGGTTTGGAAGGGCGCCCGGTCCGAGTTCGGCCGGAAGTGGGTGAGCATCAACCGATGGACGGCGGCCTCGCGCGCGTATCGGCCGGCCTCGGTGGCTGTCAGGAGGTTGCGCTCGGAGTCCGTAGGAGACGGATCCCGGGTTGTGGCTTCGCAAACGAACAGGTCCGCACTCCGCGCGAGCTCGGCGACACGGTGGCTCGGCCCCGTGTCGCCGGTGTACGCGATGACCAGCCCCTCAACCTCGACGCGGAACCCGAGATTCGGAACGAAGTGCGGCAGTTCGACGGTGTGGACCCAGAACGGTCCGACCTCGACCGTCTCGTCCGTGGCGAGCGGGTGGAACTCGCACTCCCGCTCGAGCCGGCTCGGTCCGGCGGGCCCGTCCAACGCACCGACCCTCTGCAGCACGTCGGGAAGGGAGTACACCGGTAGGGGCAGGAACGGAGGGTCGGGCAGCGCTCGCGCTCGGTACAGACCGAAGAGGTCGACGCAGTGGTCGGCGTGGGCGTGGCTCACGAAGACGGCGCGCACATCCTCCGCCGGGACCTTCTCCAGGAGCCGGGGGAGCGTCCCAAAGCCGAGGTCGAGGACGAGGCAGGCGTCCCCTGACTCGATCAGGAACCCCGAGCACGCACGGCCCGCCTCGGGCCAGACTCCGCTGCTTCCGAGCACCGTCAGCTCTACCATGTCCGGATCGTGGCGGGAATGCGACGACCCTCGATAAACTTCCCTCGACCCCGGTTCGAGACTATATCTAGAGGTTGCGCAAAGCGTCGGTCCGAGGCACCGAATGACAACCCAGACGGCGACGCTCGTGGCAAGGCTCGACGAAGAGTATCAGGCGGCGGTGGCGGGGAACGATGCAGTAACGATGGACCGGATCCTTGGCGACGGCTTCGTCCTCGTGAAC
>DATJVA010000130.1:0-6861 GCA_035502015.1 Thermoplasmata archaeon
GCTCCAGGCGGTCCATGTGAGGACGAAGCCGAGCACGGCGAGGCTGATCGCGGCGAGCTCGGCGGGATAGAACCAGGGGAAAAGAGTGAGGTGAGCGAACGGGCTCTCTCCCGCGATTCGCAGCCCGTAGACCACGGCGAGCAGGACATTGACCGCGAGCGCACCGACTGTCGTGGAGAAGTGCTTCTCCCATGGCCAGAGCTGGAACACCTCCCACTTCGAGACGAGCGCTACCGAGGAGAGAACAACGCCTCCGACCAGCGGGATAAGCAGGAAGAACGAGCTCTCCAGGGCAGGCCACCCCATATCGCTCGAGGCGAGCGACGGCAGGGTCGGGTAGAACAGGAGGAGAAGCACTCCATCAAGGGCCAGCAGCGCCGAGACGATCACGGTGTAGAGATGCGCCGAACGTCCGATGCGGAGCTGGAGAAGGGCGTCCTCCTTGGCGAGCTCAAGGTCCTCAGGCCCGGGTACCGTCACGGACCGTGTGCCCGGAGCCGGCTGCTTGACGGCCGTGTCCTTGGGCATAGAAACGATGGTACGGGATGGGGGACGCCGGTTACTTAATCATGCGCATCGAAGAAGGACGGCGGGCCGCGAGCAGTACGGCGGCGGCGCCCGGCCATCGCTCCGAACGTCGTCCCACCTCCTCCTCGAGCTCAAGGAGGCGGGTCCATGCCTTGGGGTCCCTCCGTACCGCCTCGATGCGTGCCGCGTCTGCTCCCAACGACGGCGCGACCGCCACCGTCTCGACGACCTCCCAACCCGTGGAGCGTAAGCGGTCGTGCAGGTCACCCGCATCGAAGCGCCGGAACGTATCGGGGGTCCGGTGACGGGGGGGCTCTTCACGGAATCCTTCCCGGTCCATCCGTTGGAGGATCGCCCGCACCGGTGAAAGGAACAGGCGGGCGACCGCGGTCGGGGGCAGTCGAGCCAGGTACCGGGACCGTTCGCCGGGGGCCGGCGCGATCTCGAGCAGCAACGAGCCGCCAGGAGCCACGAGCTCCTCGGCGTCGTCGAGCACTCGGTCGGCCTGGAGGCCCGCAAAGCCGAGGGTGTTTCCCAGCGCGACCACTTCGGACCATCGGCCGCGGCAAAGTGGAAGGCTCTGCGCGAGCCCAAGGATGCGACCCGGAAGGGGCTCGGAGCTTCCGCTCGCGTTCCACACGGCCGGCACCAGTTCGAGCATCTCTCGTGACGCATCCAGGGCGACTCGCCGGGACCCCGGCCGCCCAATGGAGGGCAGGAATCGACCCGGACCGGTCCCGAGGTCGACCACCCAGCCGGACTCGACGGCGTGCCGGTGGAGGAACCGCTCCCGGAGCACCCGGTACAGCTCCCTCTGAGGCGTCCCCTCATAGCGGAGCCACTCGCGATGCACGCGATAGGAGTCGGCGTGACGGAACCGGGGCAACGAAGAAACAGCCGACGCGTTCGACGCTCTGGACCCGCCACGGGGTCGGCCTCGAGGCACGAGCTCCCGGGGGAACCGCCGGACGATAGTCTTTCCGCCGCTTCGTCCGCAGGTCGAGCCCTTTATAGGGGCGACCGGTACAGGAACGGAGAACTCCGATGCCGTACTACGAGTGTCCGAAGTGCGGGGGCGGGTACGTGATCGACGTCCCGCCGAGCGCGCGACCAACTTGCGACCGTGATGGAGCCCGTCTGAAGCGCGCCAGCGATGCCTCGTACGAGCGGAACGCTCGCGAGGATTAGGACCACCCCCCATCACCGTGGCCGCCGTCGAGACCCCGCCCGCCGACGTCGCTGCCTCCGAGAGGTACGGCCCGCTCGTCCATCGCTCCGTGCACCACGGGGCGATCGCATTGCTCGTCGGGTCGCTCCAGTTCATTGGGGCGATGATCGTCACGCAGATCGGCTACGGCCCCTCGTTCGACTGGGGGTCGACGTACAGCCTGAGCCACAACTACATCTCCGACCTGGGTGCCGTGAACTGCGGCACGTTCGGGGGTAGCGGCGCCTTCGGAGGGGGCGGCCACTTCGCGTGCTCTCCCTGGCACGACGTGTTCAACATCTCGATCATCGTGATGGGTCTCCTGCTCATCCTCGCGGTCCTGTTGCTCCGTACCGCGTTCCCGGCCCGTCGCTCCCGGACGATCGGACTCGGGCTGCTCGCCCTCGCGGGTATCGGGGCGATCGGCGTGGGGCTCTTCCCCGAGGACGTTAACATCAACGGCCACGTGATCTCGGCCTCGCTCGCGTTTGTCGGCGGGGGACTCGCCCTTGTGGTGCTTGGGTTCGCTATGTTCCGGGACACCCGCTGGGACGGCTTTCGTGCCTACACGATGCTCTCGGGACTGGTGGGGCTGGTCGCGTTGGTCCTGTTCGTTTCGGGGGTCTACGTCGGCCTCGGGGTCGGCGGTATGGAGCGCCTGATCGTGGCGCCCATCCTGCTGTGGTCGATCGTGGCCGGGATCCATCTGGCCCGGATTCCGACGTTCGCGCCGCGAGTGATCCCGAAGTCCGTCGCCCCCTGACCGGCGCACGCCGGCCCGCCCCTCCCCTACGCGAGACGGGGGTCGTCGAGCTCGAACTCCTCGCCGCAGCGAGCGCATTTCCGGAAGCAGTGGACGGACCCACTGATCGGCTCGGAAAGCGCGCCGCCGCATTCCGGGCAAACCGGGCGGAGCGTCCCCTCACCGCCGGCTGCCACGCTCATCGGCCCGGGCGTCCCGCGGGTGGGGCGGGAGCGCGCGAAGCGCCCCCGCTCCGTGGGCTCATTCCGACTTTGAGCCGAAGTCCTTGATGTCCGACGGGGCGGCCTTCATGGCGACCTTCCCCGACCCCTGGACCTGCACACGGATCATTTCGACCACATCCGGGTTGGCGAGCGTAGTGATGTCGCCGACGTCCATCGTGTTCGAGATCGAGGCCAGGACGCGTCGCATGATCTTCCCGGACCGGGTCTTCGGCATGTCCGGGACGATATGAACCGCCGCTGGGCGGGCGATCTTCCCGATCTCCGACTCGATCGCGTGGATGACCTTCTCCTCGATCGCCTTGGACGGTTGAACGCCCGACCTCAGGGCGACGTAAACCTCTGGGACACGGCCCTTGACCTCGTCGACCACCGGCACGACGGCCGCTTCGGTCACTTCGGGGACGGTGAGACAGGCCGACTCGATCTCCTTGGTACCCAAGCGGTGGCCCGCGACGTTGATCACATCGTCGATCCGGCCCAAGATCCGGAAGTAGCCGTCATCCGAGACCATCGCGCCGTCCCCCGCGAAGTACGGCCAGTCCCGCCAGTCCTTGCTGTTGGGATTCTTGTTGTACTTCGAGAAGTACTGCCGCTTGAACCGATCCGCGTCGCCCCAGATCGTCTGCATGAGGCCGGGCCAGGGGTTTCGAATGCAGATGTTCCCGGCCTTGTTCGACCCCGGGGCAATCTCGTTTCCCGACTCGTCCATGATCACCGGGTGGATGCCCGGCGCACCGGGCCCGGCGCTTCCCGGTTTCATCTTGTCGATCGCGGGCTTCGTGGTGCAGAGGAAACCTCCGGTCTCGGTCTGCCACCAGGTGTCGGTGATCGCGGCCTTCCCCTTGCCGACGTGCTCGTAGTACCAGTGCCAGGCCGCCGGTTCGATCGGCTCTCCGACGGTGGTCATGCACTTGAAGTTGGTTCGGAACTCCTTCGTCCCGTCCCCTCCGAGCTTGCGCAACTGGCGAATGGCCGTCGGGGAGGTGTGGAAGATGTTCACGCCGAGCCTCTCAGCGATGCGCCACGGACGGTGGGCGTCCGGGAAGGTCGGCACCCCTTCGTAGAGGACGCTCGTCGCGGCGAGCGCGAGCGGACCGTAGACGATGTAGGAATGTCCCGTAATCCAGCCGATGTCGGCCATGCACCAGTAGACGTCCGTCGGGTGAATGTCCTGGATCCACTTCGACGTCCCGGTCACGTACGCGAGGTAGCCGCCGGTGCTGTGCTGGCAGCCCTTCGGGCGTCCCGTCGTCCCGCTCGTGTACATGAGGAAGAGAGGAGCTTCCGCCGGCATCGACACCGGCGGGACGACCTTGCCCCGATACTTCTTCAACTCGTCGTGAAGGAGGAAGTCTCGGCCCGCGACGAGAGGAGCGGCGGTCGAGACCTTCCCGGGGTGCCGCTGCCAGATCAGAACCTTGTCGATCGTCTGACCCTCGCTCTTCGCGGTCTCGACCGCGATGTCGGCGAGCGGCTTGTGGTCGGCCAGCTTACCGTTACGGTAGTAGCCGTCCATGGTGATCAGGACGCGGCTCTGAGAGTCCGCCGCCCGACGACCGGCGGCCTCGCCGCTGAATCCACCGAACACGACCGAGTGGATGACGCCCAAGCGAGCGCACGCCAGCATGGTGATCGGTAGCTCCGCCACCATCGGCATGTGGATCGTGACCCGGTCACCGGTCTTGAGCCCCGCGAAATCCTGGAGCAGGGCCGCCATCTCGTTGACGCGGTGGTAGAGCTCCCAGTACGTGATCGCGACGGGGTCTTCCTCCTCGGGCTCTCCGACGAAGATCAGCGCTGCCTTGTTCCCGTACTTCTCGAGGTGCCGGTCGACGCAGTTGTAACTGACGTTGAGCTTCCCGCCGACGAACCACTTGTAGTACGGCGCGTTGCTCGTGTCGAGCGTCGTGGTCCAGTATTTGTCCCATGTGAGCAGTTCGGCGTACTCTCGGAAGCACTCCGGGAAATTCTCGAGCGAGAACCTCTCCATCACCGAGGGGTCGACCAGGTTCGCCTGGCCGATGAACTTCGGCTGTGGAAAGAGCGCCTGTTCCTCTTTCCAGTGCACCGCGATTTCGGCTTCCGACAGTTCTGTGCTGCGTTCCTTCTCGGCGGCTTCCGAAGGGGAGGGGGCCATGTGGATGCCTCGCGAAGTGGACTGTGGCATCGTATTTACATTTTCGTCAGGGTCCCGGCCGGCATCGGGACGTGGGCCCTGCTCCGGGCCGAGAAACCGTCGTCAAGATCCCGCCCGGGAAGGCCATGACCGCGAGCAACGACCCGTCGAATCCTTAATGGCCCCTCGGGCGATGGCCGTCTCCTCGGAGCCTCATGCCGGGAACGGGTCACACGACCGCGCGGCCCGAGAAGACCGTGCACCTGAGGATCGACCCGAATGACGAATCGACGACGCTCGAGGACGTCCTCAGTCGAATCTCAGAGCTCCAGCGAAAGCACCCGGACCGAGAGGTCTTCTTTGACGGGGACGAGTACGCGATCTGCTCCCGTCCGAAGAGGACTCGGGCCACCGCCGTCCACTGAACCGTTGTCGATCGGACATCCTCTGTTCCTGCTGAACCTGAAGGCGTATCCGGGCCATCTTGGCTCGGGCGCTCTTCGGATCGCCAAGCTGCTCGAGTCACTGGGCGGGGAGCTCGGGGTCGTTACGGCTATCGCCCCGCCCGTGCCTGACCTCGCCCGCGTCGCCGCGGAAGTGACCATCCCGGTCCTCGCTCAGCACGTCGACCCGGGCGATGCCGGGGCGCGGACCGGTTTCGTCCCGGTCGAGGCGGTCGTGGCGGCGGGGGCCCGAGGTAGCCTCGTCAATCACTCCGAGCACCCGATGGGGATCTTGGATATCGAGGACGCGGTACGACGACTGACCGAGCGGCGGTTGGTCGCCGTGGTCTGTGCCGCGGACGTGGGCCCCGCCGCCCGGTTGGCCGAGACCCTTCCGCCCTACCTGGCGGTCGAGCCACCGGAACTGATCGGCGGGAACCGCGCTGTATCAACTGCCCGGCCCGAAGTGATCTCCGGAACCGTCGAACGGGTTCGCTCGGTCTCCCCCGCGACGCTGGTGCTGTGCGGCGCGGGCGTCCATGACCGACGGGACGTGGCCCGGGCTCTCGAACTGGGGGCGGAAGGGGTCCTGGTGTCGAGCGCGGTCACACGGGCGCCGGACGCCGAGATCGCCCTCCGCGAGCTCTTGGCGGGGTTCTAACCGGATCTCTCCCGGCTCGCCTTCTCGCCTGCTGGACATCGCCGGCTTCATCTGCTCGTTCCGTCTCGCGGATTCTCCGGGAGGACGGTGGCCGCATCCCTTCCTTCATGACCCACGCAAAGAGCCACAAGGGATCGGACCGGCGGGGCCGACCCCGGGCCACCAAAGGCGGTTCCGGGCGCCGCGGCCGAGGGCGGCCCCGGGTCCACCGGGAGACCCGCGCCCGGTCTTCGGCTCATCATCCCCGCCGCCATCTCGAATCCTCACGACCGTATCGCGCCCCCGAAGCGGCGCCGCTGCACGTCACGCAACCGCGATTTGGCGGTGCGCCGAGGCCTCTTCACATCCTCATGGTCGGTTGGGAGTTCCCTCCGAGCCATACTGGGGGTCTCGGAGTCCACAGCTTCGAGCTCTGCCAAGAGCTCACCCGGCTCGGCCACCGCATCTCGTTCCTGACCCCCTTCCCTGGCCCGTTCACGCCGGTACCGGGAGTGACCTTTCGCCACCCGGGGGACCGAGCCGGGGAGGCCCCGACGGAATACCCCCCGGCCTACTGGAGCGGAGAGACGCCGAACAGTCCGTTCACCGACTCAACCGACGGCTACAACACCTGGGTCGCGCAGCTGAGGCTTGACGCTCCTGTTGACGTGATCCACGTCCACGACTGGTTCGGGACGGTCGGCGGCACGGGGCTCGCGCGTCGGCTTCGAGTGCCGATGGTCATGACCGTCCACTCGACCGAGTACGACCGCTCGCTCGGGCATCCCTGGGGTCACATCCTTCAACGGGAGGAGCTCGGGATCGACGCGGCCGACCGGGTCATCGCGGTGAGCCGCCATCTTCGTCAGCAACTGATCGACCGGTACCACGCTCTGTCCGCCAAGGTCCGGGTGATCTACAACGCCGTGCGACCGAGCGA
>DATJVA010000131.1:0-18094 GCA_035502015.1 Thermoplasmata archaeon
TGCACACACCGCCCGTCAAGTCATCCGAGTTGGGTCGGAGTGAGGGTGACTCATTTGGGTCGCTCGAACTTCGGTTCAGCAAGGGGGACTAAGTCGTAACAAGGTATCTGTAGGGGAACCTGCAGATGGATCACCTCCTAACAGCGCCTCCTTCTTCGGAAGGGGCTCGCTGAACGAGGTCGGGTCCGTGACGCTGCTACGGGACTCGTCCGTCTCCTTCCCCTTGGGCCATCAACCCATTTTTGCGTAGTTACGCTTTCCTTAATACCCCGCGACCCGTCGTTGCGGCGGATGATGTCGATGAGCTCGAGCCGGACGGTCGAGCCGGAGGTCGCCGCGGTGCTGCGCGCCCTCGCGAACGGCGAGCCCGTGCTCGTCTTCGACGCCCCGGACCGCGAACGGGAGACCGACCTCATCTTCCTCTCGGAGACCGCGACCCCCGAACTGATCCGCCTCGCGCGCAAGGACGCGGGCGGACTGATCTGCACGGCGATCTCGGACGAGCTGCGCCGCCGCCTCGCGCTCCCGTTCTTCTCCGAGCTGCTCGAGCACGCGAAGGATGTCTTCCCCGGCGCGGCGCACCTCGCCGAGCGACCGCGCTACGACCGCCGCTCCGCGTTCGGCATCACGATCAACCACCGCGCGAACTTCACGGGGGTCCCCGACAACGACCGGGCGCTCACGATCCGCACGGTCGGCGAAATCGCGCGGGCCGCCCCCGAGCTCTCCGACGACGAGCTTAGGGACCGGTTCCAGGCGACGTTCGTCTCCCCCGGCCACGTCCAGCTCCTCTACTCGGCGCCCGGCCTGTTCGCCGAGCGAAAGGGCCATACGGAGCTCGCCATCTCGCTGGCCCGGATGGCGGGGCTTTCGGAGTCCGCGACCGTCTGCGAGATGCTCGGAGACTCGGGCGGGGCGCGCGCGCCCGACGCGGCGCGCGCCTACGCCGAGGACCACGGCTTCCCGTTCCTCGAGGGCCGGACCATCATCGAAGCGTGGAAGAGATGGTCGTCCGCGTAATGGCCACGGGGGTCTTCGACCTCCTGCATCCCGGCCACGTCTTCTTCCTCACCGAGGCGAAGAAGCTCGGTGACGAGCTCGTGGTCGTGGTCGCCCGCGACCAGACCGCGCGGCGCCTCAAGCGGGAACCGTACGTCCCCGAGCATATCCGCCGCGAGATGGTCGAGTCGCTGAAGCCGGTCGACCGCGCGGTGCTCGGGTCGGCGACCGACATCTACGAGACGGTCTTGAACGAGCGCCCGAACATCATCGTGCTCGGCTTCGACCAGGTCTGGAACGAGCGGGAGGTCGAGGAGGAGTGCACGCGGCGCGGCGTCCCGGTGAAGGTCGTCCGCGTCCCCCAGTCCCCACACAACGAGCTCGCGACGCGCCGGCTCGTCGACCGGATCCTCGAGCGCGGCAAGGAGCGGCGGTCGTGAGGAAGATCGGCGTCGTCGACACGACGTTCGCGCGCGTCGACATGGCGGAGTACGCCGTGCGGGCGCTCAACGGGCGCGGCACGGGGTTCAAGGTCCTGCGCGACACGGTGCCGGGCATCAAGGACCTGCCGGTCGCCTGCCGCCGGATGTTCCTCGAGGGAGCCGACCTCTGTCTCGCGCTCGGGATGCCCGGGAAGGCCGAGTACGACAAGACATGCGCGCACGAGGCGTCGCTCGGGCTCATGTTCACCTCGGTCCTCGAGGCGAAGCCGGTCGTCGAGTGCTTCGTCTTCGAGGGGGAGGCGTCCGGGCCGAAGGAGCTCGCCGTGCTCGCCCGTCGCCGCGCGGAGGAGCACGCCCTCAACGCCTACGCGATGCTGTTCCGGCCGCGCGACCTCGCGCGGCGCGCCGGCGAGGGGCTCCGCCAGGGATTCCCCGATGCGGGTCCCGTCCGGAGGACCCGATAGGTAGTACCGTTCGCGAAGTTCGCACCATCAAGGAGGAGGAAACCGATCAACCATGCCGAAGAAGTCGAAGGAAGGGGCCGGAGTGAACGTGGCGGTCGTCGTGAGCGAGTTCAACTACGACGTGACGCTGTTGATGCTCGAGCGGGCGAAGGAGGAGGTCTCCTTCCTCGGCGCGTCGCTCGGGCCGGTGATGAAGACACCGGGCGTCTTCGACATGCCGCTCGCCGCGAAGGTGCTCCTCGGCCGGGACGACGTCGACGCACTGGTCGCGCTCGGCGCGGTCATCGAGGGCGAGACCCAGCACGACGAGGTCGTGATGAACCAGGCGGCCCGGAAGCTGACCGACCTGTCGGTCGAGTACGGGAAGCCGGTCGGTCTCGGCATCTCGGGGCCCGGCGAGACGCGCCTCCAGGCGCAGGACCGGATCGAGAACGCCGGCAACGCTGTCCGCGCCGTCGTCAAGATGGTCCGGAGGCTTCGCGACCTCGACTGAGACGGGCCACGGGGCCGGGATCCCGGCCCTCAGAGGCCCAACCGGCCCCGCAGGTAGTCGAAGGCGGTCCGCCCCTTCGACGTGTGGGCCGTCACGTGGAGCGTTCCGGCCGGCGGCCGGGATCGCCCTCCGCCCGTCAGCGCCGCCGCGAGCGTCGCCTCGGGCGCCTCGACCGTCACGTCCGGGCTCGTCGCGGCGCCCGCCGAAGCTCGGACGGCGCCGGCCCTTTCCACCGTCAGGGCGGCGACCTCCTTCTCGGTCCGGAACTCCCACGTCTGCGGCAGATAGGCGGCGACCATCCCCCCGAAGAACCCTCCGAGCTGCGAGCGCACCTGGGGCTCGATCTGGGCGGCGGCCCTCTCAAGGAGGTCGAGGAGCGGCATCGCGTCGCCACGAGGGGGTTCGGTTATCAGGTTCACGGTCCAGCGCTTGAGAGGTCGCGCGACGCGGTCGACACGAGCCGGAGTCCGCCCGAGGGCCCCAACCATTAAGCGGTCGAGCCGCTCGTTCGCGGCGAGGAGGCGCGCCGGGTGGGCCCGCGGGAGTTCCACGAAACCATCCCCTCGACCCAGGAACGCGCGCTGGAACTCGCCCGGGCCGGTGCCCGTGAAGGTACCCTTGTCGTCGCCCGCCACCAATCGAAGGGCCGGGGTCGGCTCGAGCGGTCGTGGAGCTCCCCGGTCGGCGGTCTCTACTGCTCGATCGTGCTGCCGCGTCCTCGGGAGCACCCCGGCCTCCTGCCGCTCACTGTGGGAGCGCGTCTCGCGCTCACGCTCCACGAGCGCTACCGTGTCCCGCTCGCGCTCAAGTGGCCGAACGACATCCTCGTGCACGAACCCGATGGCCCGGTCCGCAAGCTTTCCGGGATCCTGACGGACGAGGTGCCCTCGCCGACCCTCGGGCGCGCGGTGGTGACCGGCGTCGGCGTGAACGTCCGGCTTTCCCGGGAGTCGCTTCCCGCGGCGCTCGCCGGCCGGGTCGCGGCCCTGGACGAGTTCGTGCGGCCGCCGCCGTCGCTCGACGAGGTCGAGAGCGCTGTGGTCGGCGCCGCCCTCGGCGCGGCGGAATGGCTCTCGACCACGGGCGGAGTGCGGGAGGCCCGGTCGCTGTGCCGGAAACTTCTCTACGGCGTTGGACGACCGGTCTCCGTCGACGGCGAACCGGCGGGAACGCTCGCCGACCTCGGCGACGAAGGCGAGCTCCTCGTCACGACCGATACGGACCGAGTCGCGATATGGGCGGGTGACGTCCGCGTCGAGGAGGAGGGACCATGAGCGACGCGTTCAACCGCTGGGAAGTGCTCCGCAAGAAGGCACGGGAGGGCGGGGGCCCGGAACGGGTCGAACGCCACCGCGCGGCGGGGAAGCTCACCGCCCACGACCGCCTCGAGGCGTTCTTCGACCCGGGGACGTTCACGGAGATCGATTCGTTCGTCGTGCACCGGGTCGACAAGTTCGGCCTTGACGAGCGCCAGATCCCCGGGGACGGGGTCGTCACGGGATGGGGCGAGGTCGACGGCCGCCCGGTCTGCGCGTTCGCCCAGGACGCGACCGTCTTCGGCGGAGCGCTCGGCGAGGCACACGCAATGAAGATCGTCAAGGTGATGGAGACGGCCCGCAAGGCGGGCGTCCCGATCGTCGGCCTCGACGACTCCGGGGGAGCCCGGATCCAAGAGGGGGTGATGAGCCTCGGAGGCTACGGCGAGGTGTTCTACCACAACGTCCTCCTCTCGGGGGTCGTCCCCCAGCTCTCGTTGATCCTCGGTCCCTGCGCCGGGGGCGCCGTCTACTCGCCGGCGATCACCGACTTCGTGATCATGACCAAAGAGACCGGGCAGATGTTCATCACCGGTCCGGACGTCGTTCGGGCGGTGACGGGAGAGGAAGTGACGATGGAGGCGCTCGGCGGCGCCGAGGCGCACGCTTCGGTGAGCGGCGTCTCCCACTTCACCGCGGCCTCCGACCGCGACGCGCTCGCGCTCGCACGGCGGCTCTTGAGCTACCTTCCGCTCAACAACCTCGAGGACCCACCGATGGCCGCGGCGACCTCGCCACCGCACTCGGTCGGGGCCGAGCTCGAGCGGATCGTCCCCGAAGAAGCGAACACCCCGTACGACGTCCATGCGGTCGTCGAGCGGGTCGTCGACCCGGGTTCGTTCTTCGAGGTCCAAGCGGCGTGGGCGCCGAACATCGTCGTCGGGTTCGCGCGCCTCGAGGGCCGGGCGGTCGGGGTCGTCGCGAACAACCCGGGGATGCTCGCCGGAACCCTCGACATCAACGCCTCGACGAAGGCCGCCCGGTTCGTCCGTTTCTGCGACGCGTTCAACCTGCCCCTGCTCACGTTCGTCGATGTTCCGGGTTTCCTTCCGGGAACGGCGCAGGAGCACGGCGGGATCATTCGGCACGGCGCGAAGCTCCTCTACGCGTACGCCGAAGCGACCGTTCCGATGCTGACCGTGATCCTGCGGAAAGCGTACGGCGGAGCGTACGACGTCATGTGCTCGAAACATCTCGGGGGCGACCTGAACCTCGCCTGGCCGACCGCCGAGATCGCCGTCATGGGCGCGGACGGCGCGGTGAACATCCTGTTCCGACGCGAGCTCGAGAAGGGGACGCCCGAGGAGCAGGAGAAGGCCCGGGACCGTCTCACCGAGGAGTACCGAACCGAGTTCTTGAACCCGTACCTCGCCGCCGAGCGAGGGTACATCGACGACGTGATCGACCCGGCCGACACGCGGGCCCGGTTCGTGAACGGCCTTCGACTGCTCGCGTCGAAGCGGGACGACCGGCCGGGCCGAAAGCACGGGAACATCCCACTATAGATCGCTGAGGAGACAGCGGGTCCGGGATGGTCGAGATCACCGAGACGGTCCTGCGCGACGGGCACCAGTCGCTGATCGCGACGCGGATGCGGACGCGGGACATGCTCCCCGCGGCCGAGCGTCTCGACGCCGTCGGGTACCGCTCGCTCGAGGTCTGGGGCGGTGCGACGTTCGACGTGTGCCTCCGCTTCCTCCGCGAGGACCCGTGGGAGCGGCTCCGCCTCCTGAAGAGGGCGATGCCGAGGACCCCGCTCCAGATGCTGCTCCGTGGCCAGAACCTAGTGGGCTACCGCCACTACTCGGACGACGTGGTCGAACGGTTCGTCGCCGAGTCGGCCCGCCAGGGGGTCGACATCTTCCGGGTCTTCGATGCGCTCAACGACCCGAGCAACATGGAGGTCGCGCTGCGCGCGGTGAAGAAAGCCGGCGGACGCGCTCAGGCGACGATCTGCTACACGCAAAGCCCGGTCCACACCCTCGAGTCCTTCGTAGAGCTCGGGAAGAGGCTCGCCGCGCTCGACGCGGACGAGCTGTGCGTCAAGGACATGGGCGGGTTCATGCCGCCGACCGAGGGGGCGGCCCTCGTGCGCGCGCTCGTGCGAGAGGTCGGGCTCCCCGTCGTCGTCCACACCCACTCCTCGAGCGGCATGTCGTCGCTCACCTGCCTCGCGGTCGCCGACGCCGGGGCGGTCGCGGTCGACACGGCCCTGAGTCCCTTCGCCGGTGGAGCGAGCCAGCCGCCGACCGAGACGATCGTCGGAGCGCTGAAGGGAGGCCCCCTCGACCCGAGGGTCGACCTCTCGGCGCTCGCCGACCTCGCGTCGTACTTCCAGAAGGTCATGGACCGTTACCGGCCTCTGCTCAATCTGCGGTCGCTGCAGACCGACCCCGGGATCCTGACGCACCAGATCCCGGGCGGCATGCTCTCGAACCTCCTCTCCCAGCTCGCGGAGCAGGAGGCGCTCGGCCGTCTCACCGAGGTGCTCGCGGAGGTCCCGCGGGTCCGCGCGGACCTCGGCTACCCGCCGCTCGTCACGCCGACGAGCCAGATCGTCGGGATCCAGGCGGTGATCAACGTCCTCACGGGAGTGCGCTACCAGCAGATCACGGGCGAGGTGCGCGACTACGTCCGCGGGCTGTACGGCACCCCGCCGGCGCCGGTCGACCCCGACCTTCGGAGGAAGGTGACGGAGAACGCGCCCGCGATCGTCGGGCGACCCGCGGCGCTCCTTCCGCCCGAGTTCGACAAGATGCTCGGGGAGGTCCGCGCGCTCGTTCCGTCCGCCGATACGGCCGAGGCGTTGTCGTACGCGCTCTTCCCGGCGGTGTACAAGGCGTACCGTCGGTCCGTCGACCGGAACCTCACCGGGGACGTCCTGACCACCGCCGCCCTCGGGGTCGTCGGGGCGCTCCGGGCCCCTCGGGCGGCCCCTTCACCGCCGATCTCCGCGGCCGCGCTCGGGGGACTCGCCGGAAGCGCCTGGGCGCACGAAGGTCGTGCTCGTTCCCATTCGCAGCGGAGGTGGGTCGATGCGAGTCGTTCTCGAACGCGACGGTAGGAAAGAGGAGGTCGACGTCGCTCCCGACCTCTCCCGCGTCACGGTCGGAGGACGCGATTACGCCGTCACCGTGGTGGCAGCGCTCGCGAACCGCGTCGAGCTCGAGATCGACGGGGAGAAGGTGGTCGTAGAGAACTGGCCGGAGCATTTCCCGGCCCCGTTCGGGCCGGTCGACGTGAACGGCGAGCGGTGGGCCCTTCGCATCGAGACCGGTCCGGCCGAGACCGCGCCTTCGCTGCCGCCGTCCGTGCCTCGTCCGTCGGCGACCCCCGTCACGAGCCCGCCGTCGACGGGACCCTCCGCGGTCCCGTCCTCCCTCGAAGGGACGCCGGTGGTGCCGTCCATGCCCGGGAGGGTCATCGAGCTGCGCGTCAACGAAGGCGACACCGTCGTCAAAGGGCAGACGCTCCTCGTGATCGAGGCGATGAAGATGCGAGGGGAGGTCACGAGCCCGACCGATGGCGTCGTCCGGGACATCCGCGTGACCGCGGGCACGAACGCACGGGCGAAAGAACCGATGATGTGGATCCGTCCCGTCGGGACGAAGAAGTAGGTCCCGGTCAGTTCGTGTCGGGCGGATTCCCCGATGGGACGTCGGCGTCCTCCGCCGGCACCTCGGTCCCTTCCGCTCCTTTCCCCTGGTCCAGCCGGTCGGCCTCTTCGACAGGGTCCTCGAACGGCTCCTCCGGCGCCGCGGCGGGGTGCGGCGCGGGCGTCATCCGGCGCTGGGACGGTTCGTACGGAAGCGTTCGATACCAGGCGAGATATCCGACCGCGAGAGCGATCGGCACGATGAGGAGGAGGAGGGTGTAGAGCCCGAACCCCCAGGACCGGCCCAGATAGACCAGGCAGAGCGACAGCGCTCCGAGCAGGACGGCCACGACCGGGAGCGACAGCAGCACCGCAACGATCTTCGTCATCGGTCGAACGTCCGTCTCCTCACCATTGCGGAAGGGTGTGGCCGCACGCAGGGCAGGCGCGGGTCCCCGGCGAGATGGGGGTCGCGCAATAGATGCAGAAGCCGATCCCGCCCGAAGGGGTCGAGCTGACCGGGGCCGCCCCGGAGGGCAGGGCGGCGCCCTGGGACGGGAAGGGAGAGACGTCCGCGGACGCATCGCCCCCCGCGGGGAGCGTCCGGGGTCGGAGGGAGTAGAGCAGGACGAAGTTCGTGACCATCCAGAAGATCAGCAGGTAGAACGCGTAGTCCGCGAACTGCGGGTACTCGAAGATGATGAAGAACGCGAGGGCGATGACAACGAGCCCGGCGATCGACAGCAGGACCCGAGCGTTCATCCCGACCTCCGTCCGGACCTAGGGGAGCCGGTTACTTGGCGTTTTGTCCGGTGGGCACCCGGAGCCCGGGACCGCCGCCACGAGACCAACGTAAATAGGGCGCTCGGCTCGCGCCGCGCCGTGCCGGCGGTCCCGCGACTCGTCGCTCGCGACGAGTTCACCTACGAGATACCTCGCGAGGAGGTGCCCGGCATGCGCGTGCCGGGAGTGCTCTTCTCGGATGCGGCGCTCCTCTCGGGCGTCGAGGGCGACCCTTCGCTGATCCAACTGGCGAACGTCGCGACGCTCCCCGGGATCGAGCGAAGCTCGCTCGCTATGCCGGACATCCACTTCGGCTACGGGTTCCCGGTCGGGGGCGTCGCCGCCTTCGACCTCGAGGAGGGCGTGGTCTCTCCCGGCGGGATCGGCTACGACATCAACTGCGGCGTCCGCCTCATCCGGACGAACCTTTCGGTCGAGCAGGTCCGTCCCCGCCTCACGGACCTCGTCGAGCGCCTCTACCGCGAGGTACCGTCCGGTGTCGGCTCCCACGGCGGATACGCGTTGAAGGCCGGGGAGCTCGACGAGGTCCTGGCCCACGGGGCCGCATGGGCGGTCGGAAAGGGGTACGGCCGTCCCGAGGACCTTCCGGTCCAGGAGGAGCAGGGCCGCCTCGCCGGCGCAAAGCCCGAGGAGGTCTCCGAGACCGCTCGGAAGCGTGGTTCAAAGCAGCTCGGCACTCTCGGCTCGGGGAACCACTTCCTCGAGGTCCAGGCGGTCGACGAGGTGTTCGCGCCGGAGTTCGCGCGCGCCATGGGACTGACGCCGGGCGGGGTGACCGTGATGCTCCACACGGGTTCGAGGGGGCTCGGCCACCAGGTGGCGACCGACTTCATCGGGACGATGGACCGACGGCTCCGCGAGGAAGGGGTGGAGCTCGTCGACCGCCAGCTCTCGTGCGCTCCGATCTCGTCCGAGCCCGGGCAGCGGTACCTCGGGGCGATGGCCGCGGGCGCGAACTTCGCCTGGGCGAACCGCCAGGCGATCACGCATTCGGTCCGGCGCGCGTTCTCCGCGGTGTTCGGGCGACCGGATACCGAGCTCGACCTCGCCGTGGTCTACGACATCGCCCACAACATGGCGAAGGTCGAGGAGCACGCGACCGACCGGGGCACAAAGAAGCTCCTGGTCCACCGAAAGGGCGCGACGAGGGCGTTCCCGGCCGGCCGGGAGGAGGTGCCCGAGGTCTATCGGCCCTTCGGCCAGCCGGTCCTGATCCCCGGCGACATGGGAACGGCCAGCTACGTGCTCTCCGGTCTCCCCACCTCGATGGAGCGCTCGTTCGGTTCTTCGTGCCACGGCGCCGGTCGACGTCTGAGCCGTCACGCCGCGGTCCGGGCGTTCCGGTACGACGAGGTCACCCGCAAGCTCGCCGAGCGCGGGATCGTCGTGCGGTCGAGCTCGCGGGAAGGGGTGACCGAGGAGGCGCCGGGCGCGTACAAGGACGTCGAAGAGGTCGTACGCGTTGCCGAGGGCGCCGGCCTCACGCGTCGCGTCGCCCGCCTCGTCCCGCTCGGTGTCGTCAAGGGGTGAACGGCGCCGGACGGCTCCGACGCACGACCACCGACACGGCCAGGGCGGTCGCCACGCCGAGCACGGCGCCGACGCCGAGCAGGATGAGGGCAGGGAAACCGCTCGGCGCGGAGCGAACGGTCACTGTCCAGTTCATCGAGCCCCCGAACCCTCCGAGGTCGCCGACGGTGAGCGTGACCCGGTACGTCCCGTACGAGTCGTACGTCGCCGTTCCGTTCGGCGCGCTCGATGCCCAAAGGTCCTCGAACGTCCAGTTGAACCGGTACGGCGGGCCGACGCCGCCGCTGGGGTCCGCTCGGAAGGAGACATCGAGGGGAGGAGGACCGGACGTCGGCGAGACGGTCGCGGACAGCTCGAACAAGCTGGCCGACTCCACCGGGTAGTCGGCGGTCGCCGAGTCACCCCACGTATCCGAGGCCGTCGCGACCACGGAGTAGAGGCCGTCCTGGAACGTGTGGTTCACCGAGAGCGATGCCGCTTCGGTCCCATCTCCGAGCACCCAGGCGGTCGAGACCACGCCCGGACCCGAGACGGAGACCGTGGCGATCCACGGAGCGGGGGAGAGGACCGTGTCGTTGGACAAGGACGTTGCGAACACGAGCCCGTCGACCTGGGGATGGAACTCCTCGCCGCCCGTGAGGTGGACGACCGCGTCGAACGAGGGGAGGGAGAGTTGCGCACCGACCGTCGCGCCCGAAGCGATCACGGTCGCGCGGACGGCCGCCACGAGCGTCCCGTTCCCCGGGGTGTCGACCCAGTTCGCGGTCCAGTTGAATGACGAGCGGTACGCGCCGAATCCGTTGATTACGGAATCGGAGCCGAAGTGCCACCAGAAGACCGCGGGCACGTCCGCTCCGCTCGCGGTGAGAAGTCGTGCCGTGAAGTTCACGGGCGCGCCGGTCGGTACGTCCACCGCCGGCGTGACCGTGGCGACCAGATACGGTGGCGGAGGAAGGGACTCCGGCACCATCGCTCCCAGTTCCACGTCGATCAGGAACGCTTCGCTCGCGTTCCCGCTTCCCCGGTCCGCGACATGCCCGACCGCGAGATAGAAGCCGGGGACGCTGAACGTCTCGGCGACCGAGGCCCCGACCGCGCTCCTCCCGTCCCCGAACGTCCAGTTCGTCGATGCGGAGTTCGCATCGACCCCTCCGGTCGCGCTGGCGGAGAAGTCGACCGTGAGCGGGGCCGGACCGAACGTCGGGCTCGCGGTGAAGGTGCCGACGAGCGGCGGGGCGACCGTGACGCCGACCGTGGCGTTCGCCTGCTGACTCTCGCTATCGTTGGCGTAACCGGTGACCTCGTAGCTGCCCGGAGAGCGGAAGATCGTGCACTCGCAGGCCGAGACGTAGGGGTCGGTCGAGGAGTACTGGAGGGACGGAGCGAGCGAACCGGCGCCCGTCGATCCCCCCGTAGCGGTGAAGAGGGACGGGAAGTCGGCGGGCGCGTCCATCACCGCGGGGGTACCATTCGGGGAGATCGAGAGCGGGACCGTGTCGTTCTCGCAATTGGGCCGGGCGGCGCCGCCCGCTCCGACCGCCACCCGGGCGCTCGCCCCCCCGTCCACCGGTGTTGCCGAGTCCGCGACGACCACCTCAGCACAGAACGACCCCGCGGCCCCGTAGGTGTGGTTCGTGGCCGCTGCGGAGGCGCCGTACAGGAACGCTCCGTCCCCGAACGAGAAGTTGTACTGGTAGGGTCCCAACCCCCCGCTGACGTTGACCGTGAACCCGACCGCCGCTCCCCGCGCCGGCGACTCGGTCGAGGCCGTGAGGTTCACAGATAACCCATGTCCGCCCCCGACCACGACCGCCACTGGCGGAGAGACGGAGTAGTTCGCGTCGGAGTCCGCGACGTACGCCTGCACGGAGTAGACACCCGGACGGACGAACGTGTACGTGGTCGAACCGTTCGGAGCGAACGAGGCATTGCCGTTCCCGAAGTAGACCCCCTCGAGCGGGTACGTTCCGCTGCCGCCCGTGACGTTCGCGCGGAACGCGACCGAGAGCGGTGCCTGACCGAACCGAGGACTCGCGTACACGAACGCCGCGGGGTGGCCGGAAGACACCGGGGGCGGGTGAGCGAGATCGATCACGAGCGGCATGACCATCGGAGTGCCCCAGCCGGTCACGGGGTCCCACCCTGGACCGGCGGAGTAGCCGTTCGACCCGGAGACGATGTCGTGGAAGTCGTGGGAGTAGTTGGCCCCCGCCGCGATCGCGTACAGGGTGGGGTTCAGGAACCCGAGAGAGCGGCCGACCGATTGGTCGGCGATGGCCGCGATCCCCGCCCAGATGGGCGTCGCCACGCTCGTTCCCAGCGCGGCCACATTCGAGCCGGCCCGGATGACCATCACGGCGGACCCGGCGTCGAGGGCCACGTCGGGAACTCCCCGGTCGGTGTCGCCGCTCGGCAGCCCGGTTTGCCACGGGGGACGTGGGAACGGCGAGTATCCTCCGCCCGAACCGCCTTGGTTCTCGCAGCCGGGAGAGAGGGCGCCGGAGGCGTTGCCGCTCCATGCTGCCTCCGCGATGTAATTCCCATCCGAGTCCACCTCGAGCACGGTGCCACCCACGCCGGTGACATCCGGGTCCGATGCCGGATAGTTCGTCGCGACCCCCGAGGTCCCGTCCGCCGACCCGCAGTCGCCGCTAGCGGCAAAGACGCTGATCCCTTCCGCGGCCGCGAAGGCGAGGACGGGAGAGAGGATCCCATACGACCCGTCCGAAGAGGCGTTGCAGGCCGAAGAACATGGAGCGTTGTAGGCGTTGTACACCCCGACGTCCGGCTCGCCCCAGCTCAGGGAGATGACGTTCGACGTTTGGTGAGCGACGAGCCAGTCGACCGCCTCGTACAGCCCGACGCCCGCGTTGGGTGAGAACGTCATATCGATCGTCGCGCCGGGGGCGGAGGCCCGAGCCCATTCGATATCGAGGGCCTCCTCGAGTGCCCAGTCCGGGTTCGACGATTGATTGAGGTCCCCCGAGCCCGGAACCGGGTAGACGAAGTTCACGTTCCCGCCCGGAAGGCCGTTGTCGGCCGCAAAGGTGGCGAGGTCGGCGGACAGGAGGCCCTGGTTCTCCTCGGAGCTGTAGGCATCGACGACAGCGAGCCGGACGCCCGACCCGTTCGTGCCTCCCGATACCATCGACGTCATGTTGTAGGTCTGCCACACCTGGCAGGGTGTCAGGCCGAACGAGCCAGAGGCGCACCCCGCCGACGGGGTCACGAGCGTTCGGGGGGTCGGAACCCCGACCACCGCGGGGACGATTTCGCTCACGTTGCCGAGGCCGAACGCCCCGGTCCACGGTGCTATTCCGGGTAGGGTAGCTGGTGTGGGATGGCTGAAGAACACCCGCCCGTCCGGAGCGCGGTACTGTTCGAACGTCGTGCCGAAGGCCGTCGCGATCCGGTCGCTGGGACCGCTGACGAACAAGAGGAGATGGTCCGGACTCAGCGTGACAGAGGCTCCCTTCCCCTCGAAGTAGGACTCGGCGGCCGAGATGGTCGACGCGCTCGGACCGAAGGTCGAGGCGAGTGCGGACACGGTGCGGAAACTCCGGTACTCCGGCGTGCCGGGGGAGTAGATCGTCGAGATGAGTGCCGGAAGCGAAGGACCGTTGGTCCCCGCAAGTCCCACGGCGACGGTGACGGTCGTGGTGGCCGACAGCGGTCCGATCGGGTCGTCGCCTGCGACGCCCGAGAAGGGCGGGGCCAGTTGCACCGGCTGCCCCCCCAGGGCCTCCGGTACAGCCGTAGTCAACGCGGACGGGATCGCCGGATCATTGGCGGAGAACGCGACGAGATCGCTCGCGCCCGTCAACCTGGCAGGGTCGACCGGGACCGAAGATGCGACCAGGCCAGCGACGAGGATCACCCCGAGGGCTACGACGAGATCTCTCGCTAACCGCCGCATCGTGTGCCCGGATGAATGCGCCGAGGAGGTTATCCTGCTTCCCGCCGGGGGTTCCCGCAAGAACTCTTAACCGCGAGGAGTCGTGGGTACTCCGGAACACGCCGTGAGCGACCCCTACTTCGGTTACGAGATCGCGTTACTGGTCGTTCTACTCTACGCGGCGGTGGTCTACTGGCTCTACAAGTCGGGGCGGCTCGGCCCGGAGCGCGCCCTCACGCTGTTCGGACCGGCGCTGATGATCAAGACCCAGAGGGGCCGCTCCGCGCTCGACCGGTGGGGCCGGTTCAAGCGATTCTGGACGGTCGTAAGCGACATCGGCATCGCGCTCGCCGTCGCGGCGATGGCCGTCATCTTGGGTCTTCTCGTCTTCGGAGCGGTCGCCGCGTTCCGCATCTCGGCGGCCCAGGCTCCGACGGTCTCCGAAGCGGTCGGACTGCCCGGGATCAACCCGTTCATCCCGATCGGCTACGGGATCATCGCGCTGGTCGTGGGGATCGTGCTCCATGAGCTGAGTCACGGTGTCGTCGCGCGATCCCAGGGGATCGGCGTGAAGAGCCTCGGCATCCTCTGGTGCGTCCTGCCGATCGGGGCGTTCGTCGAACAGGACGACAAGGACATGATGGCCGCCCCTCGGCGCAAGCGGGACCGGGTCGCCGCGGCGGGAGTGCTCGCGAACTTCGCCCTCGCCCTCCTCTTCTTTGCCGTCCTCTCGGTGGTGGTCGCCGGCTCGATCGCTCCGAACGCCAACGGGGTCGGTGTCGCCTACGTCCAGGGGAACACTCCGGCCGCGAACGCGACCCTCGTCCCCGGGGACATCATCACGTCGATCAACGGCACCTCGACCACCACCGCCGCCGCGTTCGAGTCGTCGCTCGCCAACTCGAAGCCGGGGGAGACCGTAACCGTCGTGTTCTACTCGGCGAGCCTGGGTCGAATGTCCTCGACCGACGTCGTCCTTGCGACGAACCCGAACAACAAGAGCCGGGGATTCCTTGGGGTCGCGGTCTCGGTGCTGACCCCGGCCGAGCTCAAGCAGACCCTCGTCTGGCCCGCGGGAAGCGACCAGGGTCCGCTCGTCGGAACCGTCTACTGGGTCATCCTGCCGCTCGGGGGTCTCGAGCCGGCCTCGGGGTCGACGACCGATTACTTCCACCTGACGGGCCCGCTCGCCGGGATGGGCACGGGGTGGTTCTGGATCGGGGCGAACGTCCTCTACTGGCTCGCCTGGATGAACCTCCTGCTCGGCCTCTCGAACGCGCTCCCGCTCGTCCCCCTCGACGGCGGTCTGCTGTTCCGGGATTTCGCCGCGTCGGTCGCGGCCCGATTCCGTAAGGGATGGAACGACGCCCGCCTCGAACAGTTCGCGGGCCGGGCGGTCACGGTCTCGTCGCTCTTGGTCCTGGTGCTCCTCCTATGGCAGTTCATCGTGCCTCGGCTCCTCTAGACGAACGGTCGCTCTTCGCGGAGTACCCGTTCCTTCCCGGGGCGGACGCGCTCCTCGGCGAGGAGGCGGTGTCCGTTCGGGCGCTCCTCGAAGACCCGGCGTTCGACGCGGCGCGAGCGCTCGGCCGCGCGCGGATCCTGGCGGCCGCCGACGACCCGCGAGGGACCCGGGACCTTGAGGAGCTCGCGCGGGCGGATCCGGGAGTTAGGTTCCTGTCGTTCTTGTTCGCGCGGCTCGTGCTCTCCTCCGCGAGCGCACCGGCCGCGATCCGACGGTGGGCGGTGGCGGAGGCGAAGCGGAACCACGCGCGCCTGGCGAGCGTCCCGGTCGAGGAACTGATCGAGGTCGCCCGAAGGCTCGGGTTCACTCTCTCCGTGGCGCCGGACGGGGTCGACGTGCCGCTCGTCGACTATCTCCACCTGTCGGTGCCGATCCGGGAGGCCGAGTTCCGCCTTCCGAGGCAGGCGGTGCGTCGGGGCGGCGTGGTCGTCCGGCCCGTCCGGGCCGCCCGACTGCTCCAGGAGGCGGTGCGGCTTCGGCTCTCCGAGCCGCTCCCGATCGCGGAGGACGTGGTCCGTGATATCCGGGAGCGCGAGCACGACCTGCTCGAAGAGCTCGCACGCCGTGTTCCGTCACCGGTCGCCCGCGCCGACCTTCGCGGCGGACCGATGCGGCCGGAGCTGTTCCCGCCGTGCATCCGACGGATGCAGCGGACCCTCCAGAAGGGCGAGAACCTCTCGCACTCGGGCCGATTCTGCCTCGCCGCGTTCCTGCACCGGGCGGGCGCGGACTTCGAGACGATCGTCGACGCGTACCGCGGGGCCCCGGATTTCGACGAGTCGGTGACACGCTACCAGGTCGAACACATCACCCTTCGGGACGACGGCCGCGGCTACGAGCCGCCCGAGTGTGAGACCCTCCGGAGCCACGGGCTCTGCGCGCGGGAGGGCGATCCGGGCGCGGCCGACGCCCGCGACCGGGCGCGAGACCCTCTCTGTTTCGAGGAGTACCTCCGCCACCCCCTACAGTACTACCGGATCCGAGGCGGAGCCGTGGTCGAGCGGAGCGAGGGGTCGGCAGGGCCCCCTACGGAGCCTTCGGGAGCGCGCGGTAGACCCGACGAGCGCGCGCGTAGGCCGTCCACTGGCCGGCGATGACGAAGTAGGCGAGCGCCACGTCGATCACGGTGAACTCAATCCCGCCGACACGGAAGTGGGACCACGGGGCCGAAGGGGCCCACGGCCATGCGAGCGACCAGTCGAACTCGAGGAACGTTGCCACCATGAGGACGACCAGGCGGTCGGCGCGCGTGAGCAGCCCGCCATAGAGTCGGCCCTGACCCACCGCTTGGGCCTGCGTGCCCATGTAGCTCGTCAAGAGGAGGCTCACGAGCGCGAACAGCGCGAGGATCGGGTTGACAAATCCCGAGACCGCGACCCCGACGACGAGGATGAGGTCGGCGTACCGGTCGAGCACGTGGTCGAGGAAATCGCCCCGGACCGAGGCGCGCTGGGTCGACCGCGCGACCTCGCCGTCGAGGACGTCGAACAGGCCCGATAGGAAGATCGCGCCCGCGACGGGAAGGAAGAGAAGCGGGGTCGTCCAGCGGACGAGGCCCGAGAGGACCCCCGCGACCGCCGCCCAGCCGAGAGCGACCCAACTCAGCGAGGCAGGGTTCCAACCGATGAACGGACGGGCGAGCCGGGTCACGTAGGCCGCGACCCGGGTCCGGAGCGCCTCGAGCACCATCCGAAGCCCCTACCGGGACCAGTCCAAAAGATGCTTGCCTACCCAGGCATCCGAGAGCCAGTCGACCCGGCCGTACGATGGAGGACCTCGCCGCCGTATGCGGCGCGCGACCTCTCGGGCCACCGACTCGGGAGTCCGGCCGGTGGTGTCGACTTCCCAGACGCGCCGATGGAGCGACAGCGACTCAACGAGGACGGCGTCCGTCGCCTCGCACACGAGGTTCGCGAACCGTTCCCGCTCCGATCCGCGGCGAGCGCGTCCGAGCCGTCGGGCGAGCTCGCGCGGATGACAGCGGAGGACGACCACGTCTCGGATGGGCAGAAGGTGAGAGAGGTGTCCGACGACGACATCCACGTCAGGCGCTCGGCCCGCTCGCCACGCGCGAGCCGTCGCCCTCACGTCGACCTCCGAGCCCGAGCGGATTCGCCGGCCGGTACGCAGTTGAAGGGCAAGGTCGGACACCTCGACGGTCCGCCAAGCGGAGATCAGCCGGGCGGCAACCGTGCTCTTCCCGGTCCCGGGGGTCCCGGTCAGCGCCACCGAGGTCATCGTATCCCGCTCGAGAGGCGCGAGTAGATGAGCACACCGTCGATGCGAGGTGTTCCGCTCGCTCTGGTAGGTCGCTCGGTGAGGCGAACGGATTACGGGCACCGAGCGGGTTACGGAGTTTCCGAATGCGCAAAAGCCACCGGGTGGGGCGCGGAATCGAGCTTCGGACGGTGAGAGAACGCCTATGGCTGAGGGCAGGAAATCCTCGCTGGATTTAAGTACGGGAAGTCACTCGCAGGGCCCATGCATCGTGTGACCAGGGCCACCTTGGGGACCGTAGCGATTGGACTTGTGGCTGTTTTCATGGTGGCAGGGATGGTTGGAGTAGGACTTGTGGGCCAGCTCCATTCGGCGCCAGGACGAACCGCCAATGGAGCCGTCGCCGGCCCGGCGATGGCCCCCGCAGTCCAGCCAACGCCGTCGGCAGTCGGGCCCGGGAATATCACGGTGTCCTTCGCGGCGATCGCGGCGTACAACACGCTTCCGTTCTACGCGAACTTCACGATCGGGGTCACGAACGAGACGATCAATAACGTCACGACGACCGTCCAGGTGAACATTACCGACCTCTCGGCCAAGGCGACGCTCTCGACCAACCCCCAGACGGTCGCTCCGGACCAGACGGACTATTCGTTCGTGGTCGACTCGACGGCCCTGGCCTGCAACAACCCGAGCTGCATCGGGCTCCCGCAGGACATCTACACGGTCACTGTCTACGTGAACGTCGACAACTCGGCGAACTTTTCGGCTTACCACCCGTTCTTCGTGATCTCCCAGCCCCTCCAGGCATCG
>DATJVA010000132.1:0-4665 GCA_035502015.1 Thermoplasmata archaeon
CGATAGGCCGTCCTCCTCGGAACCATCATAAGGCCGACCTCGCTCGGCCGCGACGCGCGGGGATTGCCAAGCTTGGCCAAAGGCGCCAGATTCAGGGTCTGGTCCCGTAGGGGTTCGTGGGTTCAAATCCCTCTCCCCGCATGAGGGGTTTGGACCCTGACACCGGAACCTGTGCCATCGACCGGTCGCTACGCGAGGGGGATTTCCCTCCTCAGGAAGCAGCGTCCATCGGGGAATTGATGAGGGTGGCCGTCGGCTACCAGCGGGCCTCAAGAACCCGAAGCGGACCGACCGAACGGAATCCGTGGTGCTTCAAGATCGGCCCGGAGGTCCCGACCCGAGCGGTGACCAACGCAAGAGTCGCTCCTCGTCGAAGCGCCTCTTCACATCGGGCCTGGACCAGCAACCCGTACACTCCTCGTTGCCGGCGCTCGGGCAGGACTCCCGTTCCCCATAGTCGGGCGACCTCTCCCGCGACCTCCATGCCGGCACGTCCGATGGGGGCAGTTCCTTCCCACGCGACGAATCGGTCCGAGTGGCCGTCGACCTGGACCATTCGATAGAACTCCTTCTTGAACGCCGCCTGGCTTTCGACCGAGGGCGTCGGGTCTCCGAAGATGAGGCCCGAAAGGCTCAGGAATCCGTCGTAGTCGCTGTCCGTCAGGGCCTCTCGCACCGTCACACCTTCCCGAGCGCGGAAGTCCGGAAGGCGAGGACGCCCGCGATCGTCTCGGAGTTCCCAGGCGAGGACCTCAGCCTCCTCGGCCACCCGGAACCCCGCTCGTCGCATACGCTCGGCCAGGTCCGCCGGACGGGACCGGGGCGTAATCTGGGTCCGGACCCCCGTGCCGCCGAGGGCTTCGACCTCTCGCCGCAGCTCTGCGAGGACAGCGTCCGCGGAGGGACCGTCCGGGGCGTGGAGACCGTACGCGTAGGTCAACGCGTAGGAGCCCGGGGTCACCGCCAGCTCGAAGTTCGCGCGGACCGTCCGCTTCGACCCAGGGGGGATCCACTTCCAGGCATCGACCGCATCCCAAATGCGATCGTCGGTCCAACCGCCCATACCCAAATCTGACCGTCGGGATGAAGGACCAGTACAAGTGTTGTGGGCGAACCCGGCTTGGGCTCGTGCTCGGCGGGGTGTTTGCGGCCGGCTAGGAAATCGGGACGGACAACACGGCCGCCTTGCTCCCTCGCGATCGGCCGCCAAGGTCGACATCCGCTCACACGACCGGGTACGTAAATACGAAGGCGCGGTCGGACGGGTGATGGCCGCCCGTCGCCGACCTCCGACTCGAAAATCGCCCGCGCGGGTCCGGGTGCCCCCGGAACTGCGGATCGAGGCCCCGACCGCCCGCATCATCCGGGTCGACCTTGTCGAGGACCCGCACGCCCACATCGTCTGCCGGGCGTGCGGTCGCATCCAGTCGGTCGACCTCACTGAGCTCGACCGCCACTTCCTGACCGAACTCGCCGGTCACCACCCGGACGGCTGGAGCGTCGACGGGATCGCGTTCTCCCTGATGGGAGCGTGCCGCCGATGCCGAGAAGGCCCTACGCCGTGATGTCGGAGGACCTCCCCGCGGGGAGCGCATGACCGGATTCTTCACGGCGCCCCGTATCGCCTGGGGCCCCGGCGCGGTCGAGCAGTTGAGCGGCCTCGGAGCCCGTCGCGCGTTCCTCGTCGTGGACTCCGCCGTATCCGCGCATCGCGGCCATCTGCGGGTCGAGGAGGAGCTGGCGAAATCCGGAACGACCATCGAGGTCAGTGAGGCCGGCGTCGACCCCGACCGGCTCGGCTCGGTGGCCGATCTCGCGAAGAAGATGGCCGCGTTCGCCCCGGACTGGGTCGTGGCGGTCGGAGGGGGCCGCACGCTGGACGGGGCGAAGGCGGCCCGCCTGCTGCTCGAGCGGCCCGACCTCTCGCTCTCCGCGACCCCCCCGGTGCTCGAGCTTCCCGAGCCCCCGCGGTGCCGGCTCGTGGCGATACCGACGACGAGCGGCAGCGGTAGCGACGCGAGCTGGTGCGCGGACCTTAGGACCGCCGAGGAGGCGCCGCTCGAGATCGCGCACCGCGCCCTCGTACCCGACTGGGCGATCGTCGACGTCGCGTTCTCGGGCACGCTCTCGAACGACCTACGTCGCGACGGTGGGGTCGAGAGCCTCGGCCAGGCGCTCGAGGCGTACCTGTCGGCCTGGGCGAACCCGTTCTCGGACGCCCTTGCGCTGTCCGTCGTGCGCACCGTCTTCGAGAGACTGCCGCACGCGCTCAAGTGGAGCGATGACCCGGACGCGAAGGAAGCGCTGCAGTACGCCGCGACCCTCGCGGGCCTCGCGGCTTCGAACGCCCAGCGCGGCATCGCGCACGCGCTCGCGCGCGCGCTGGTCCCCTGCACCAGGCTCCCCTACGGTCGCCTCATCGGGATCTTGCTCCCCCGTGTGCTCGAGTTCGACCGCCCTTCCGCCCGGGACCGTATCGAGGCGCTGGCGCTCGCCGTTCACTCCTCCGACGACCGGGCGATGGTCCCGTTCGAGGTCCGCACCGCCCGCCTGTTCGAGACGCTTCGGGTTCCCCCGACCCTTTCCGCCGCCGGCGTGGACGTCGGGCGGGTGGACTCCGACCGAGCCCGGATCATCGCGCAGACACTGCGTTCCCCGTCGGTGCTCGCCAATCCGAGAGTGCCGGGAGAGAGCGACATCCACGCGCTCCTGAACGGGGCCTTGGGTCCTGCCCGGGGTTCCGCGTAGAGCTCCCGCTGCGGTCGGCGCCGCGGGGCCGCGCTACGGAGTTTTCGTAGCCATTGACTTAATATCCGAAAATTTCGAGGTGGCGTGGCGACGAGTGCTCCCCCGCCCGAGCCGCTCGGGCCGGGCGCCTCGCCCGACTCACGACAGATCCTGAACGCGCTCGACACGGCGCGGATCCAGCGGTTCCACCTTCGGACGATCGTCGTCGCGGGGATGGGGTTCTTCTCGGACGCGTACGACCTGTTCGTCATCTCGCTCGTCCTCCCCATCCTCGTTGCGCTCGCACCGGGCGGCGCGATCGGTAAGACCGAGCTCGCGTTCCTCGGCTCGTCGGCCCTGATGGGCGCGGCCGTCGGGCAGGTCTTCTTCGGGTGGCTCGGCGATCGGCTCGGACGCCGGAAGGTCTACGGTCTCACGCTCACCGTGATGGCGATCGCCGCGGTGGGCAGCGCGCTGAGCGTTCCGATCGCGGGTCTGTCCACCGTCACGGTGCTGATCCTCTGGCGGTTCGTCCTCGGGGTCGGAGTCGGCGGCGACTACCCGCTCAGCGCCACCATCATGAGCGAGTACTCGAACGTCCAGAGCCGCGGCCGGCTCGTCGCGAGCGTCTTCGCGATGCAAGGGTTCGGACTCCTCGTCGGGGCGGGCACGAGCCTCGCGGTGGTGTTCCTCGCCCCGAGCCTCGACGTCGCCTGGCGCCTGATCCTCGGTTTCGGTGCCGTGCCGGCGCTCGTGACGATCTACTACCGCATCCGGATGCCCGAGACGCCTCGCTTCAGCCTGTCGCAAGGCGCGGTCGGCGAGGCCGCGCGCACGGTCGGCTCGATCACGGGCGTCCCCGTCCGGTCGACGGGGGCCGCGAAAGCGACCCGGGTTCCGATCCGACAGTTCTTTCGGAGCTACGGGCTCCTCATCTTCGGGACGGCTTCGACCTGGTTCCTGCTCGATATCGCGTTCTATTCGACGAACATCTTCAACCCGCTCATCCTGAAGGAGATCGGGTTCGCCAACGCGGCGTCGTACCCTCCGCTCCAGCAGGTGCGACTGCTCGCGACCGGGAACGTCCTGATCGCGCTCGTCGCCTCCGTTCCTGGCTATTGGGCGGCGGTCGCGCTCATCGACCGGGTCGGTCGTCGGCCGCTCCAGTACATCGGTTTCGGAGTCATGGCCGTCGCGTTCCTGACGCTCTCGTTGGGCTGGGGCACCCTCGTCGGGATCCTCCCCGCCTTCCTCGCCATCTACGGTCTCACGTTCTTCTTCGCGAACTTCGGGCCGAACACCACCACGTTCGTCTATCCCAGTGAGGTGTTCCCGACCGCGTTCCGGACGACCGGCCACGGCATCGCGGCGGCCGCCGGGAAGATCGGTGCCGTGGTCGCGGTGTTCGTCTTCGCGAGCTTCTACGCGGTCTACGGCATCCCGTGGTTCTTCGGGGTGCTCGCCGTCGTCTCGTTCATCGGTTTCGTCCTCACGCTCGCCGTGCTCCCCGAGACCTCGCAACGTTCCCTCGAGGACGCCTCAGGCGAGGATGAGCTCGCCGTCCTCGTGCGCCGGTTCTCCACGTACCTGCGCTCGCTCTCGCTCACCGCGCAGCAGGCCGCTCTCGCGCTGCGCGAGCTGCTCGCGGCGCCGACCGACGAGCGTGACGCGAAGGTCGTCCGGATCCAGGCGATCGAGCACGCGGCCGACGAGGAGGTCCACCGGATCTTCGTCGAGCTCAACAACCGCCGTTTGAGCACCGACGTCCGCGCGGATGTCGGTCACCTTGCGAGCGCGCTGGACGACATCGTGGACGGGATCGAAGCGGTGGCCAACCGGGTGAAGACCTACCAGCTCGCCCAGAGCCGCCCCGAGCTGCAGCGGTTCGCGGACATCGTGGTGGAGTCCGTCGCCTACGTCGACAACGGGATCCTCGGC
>DATJVA010000133.1:0-11761 GCA_035502015.1 Thermoplasmata archaeon
CGATAACCACGGAAATCGGGATTGGGGCACCGCCCGACCGCTGCCGCATCGCGGAAAGGCCCAACATCCCTCCCACTGACCCGACCACTAAGAGGAGAACGCCGAGGAGGGTGCTCACGAGGACGAGGACGACGGCGCACACCACGATGTAGAAGAGACCGCCGACAACCACTGCCAAGCGCTTCCATGCGGTCATGGCCGACTTGTACCACCTCTATGGTCAAAGACCCACCGGCAGAGGGCTGGCTGCGGGCGCCCATGGTTCGTCACTCCCACGGTGTCACGTTCGGCCCCCGACCGTGCCCGGCGGTCGTTTTTCCGGACCATCCTCGCTCCGGCAGTCCGGTTCTGAGTACGGGAGATTACCGTTCTCGATTCCGGGGGTCCCCCGAAAGAGTTCCGCGAGCGGCCGCCGAGTGCAATCGAGCTTTCACGTTCGGAACTCGCGGTAAGTGCAATTCAGAGCACCTACTATCGGTGGGTAACGTTCGCCGTTCCGAAACGGGCCGGATGAACAGCAATCTTGTCGGAGCTCAATTTCAGGAGGGCCCATCGAGGAGTTCTTTCACGGCGGCATCGAACTCTCGTGGACGAGACAGATTGATCAAGTGGTCGGCTCCCGAAATCATCTTCAGGACCGCGCCAGGGATGGCTGCGGTCACTCGCTTCGCAATGAACGGCATCCCGGGGGCGTCCTGATCACCCTGAAGGTAGACCGTCGGTGAGCGAATCGAACCGAGTCGCTTCAACGCGGGTGGGTCGAGCCGAGTTGCGTGGCGGGCGCTCACATCGGTGAATATCTCGTCAAGGTTGTCGCGGAGCATTGCGGTCACGAGATCGAGGGCCGGTCCGTGCTGCGCCCCGCACCAGAAGCTCCGCATGCCCTCGAGCGCGGCTTCCCGATTACCGGCCTTGTACGCCGCCTGAATCGGCGCCATTCGCTCATCCTCCTTGTCGAAGGCCGCCTTTTCATCGGGGTCGCCCGAGAGCTCGAGCCCGCCCACACCCGCCGCCACCAGCACGAGTCGCGCGACACGATCGGGGTGGGTGAGCGCGAAATCAATAGCGATTCGTCCGCCGTTGGAACAACCGATCAACGTGGCGCGGTCGATCTTGGCCGCGTCAACTACAGCGAGGAGGTCCTCGGCATCCGAGTATGGGGCCGTTGCGGGCGGAGAACGGCCGAAGCCTCGAACATCGTATCGAGCAACCCTGGAGTCCTTTCCGTACGCAGCGAACTCCCGATCCCACATTCGGCGATCGGCAATGGCGGCGTGAATGAACACGACTCCGCGACCGGCTCCCGATGCTTCGTAGTGAAGCTTCCCGTCGCCCACTTGGAGAAACCCAGTTCGTTCGTCGCTCGCCATGTTCCGAGCAGTGGCCCAGGAGAATCATTCAATTTCAGGTGAGGTGGTGAAACGCTCTTCAAGGGGAAAATGGCCGGAGTGTGACGGGAAGGTCTACGCCGTGAGGCGGCTGCCCACGACCGAAACTCGGGACACCGCCTTCCAGCGGGGTGAGGGCAATCGGGCTTTCACGTTCAGAATTATCGGTAAGTGCGATTCAGATTGCAACCAATCCCTTGTCGCACTTTCGGAAGGTATATAGACCGGACTCCGTTAAGCGGGCTTCGCTTTGACGGGCCGACCAGTTCGGGCTCGAATCGGCCGACTCTCTATCCGAGTGATCTCGGTATCCCTCGTAGTCCTTGCCGCTGTGGCCGTCCTATTCGTGCCCGGTGTTCCACATTCCGGAGTATCCCCCGCCCCGGGCGCTCCCGTCGTCCCTCCGCCAGGGATGGCGGCGGTCGATCCCCAGTTCTTGCCTACCATACTGAGCTCGACCGAACCGGCCCCCAACGGGTATTTTGGCCAGTCCGTGGCCCTGACGCCCACCTACGCGGTAGTGGGCGCACCGGACGAATCGGCATACGGGATTTCCGGTGCCGGGGCCGCGTACATCGTGAATCTGTCGAGTGGCGCGAGTGTCCGTCTGGTCAGCCCGAACCCCGAGAATGGCGGTTACTTTGGTTACTCGGTGGCCGCATTCGGAAACTTCGTTCTCGTCGGAGCTCCGTCCGAGTCGGTCAACGGGGCGACCGGAGCGGGGAATGCCTACCTGTTCAACGCTGCCGGGGGATACTTGCAGACGTTGACGAGTCCCAACGCACAAACGTTCGGCGAATTCGGCATCTCGGTGGCGGTCGCTGGGAACTACGCCGTGGTGGGAGCAGCCGGTGAGACCATCTCCGGGTACACGACGTGCGGCGATGCCTACCTGATCAACCTCCTGTCCGACGCATACCGGCTGCTGATCAGCTCGTATCCCGAGGACTACGTGAACTTCGGGACCTCAGTGTCGATCAGTAGTACCTTCGTCGCAGTGGGGGCACCGTATGATTCGAGCGGCGGAACCACCGCGGAAGGGGCCGTCTATGTCTTTGCGATTCCGACCGGAAACCTGGTCGAGCGAATCCTCAACCCCACTCCTTCGTCGAGCGCGTTCTTCGGCTTTTCGGTCGCGGTGAACGGTACGACGGTAGTCGGAGGGGCGCCCCAGGGCTACTCTCCGCCGATCTCCAACGCGGGGGTGGTTTACGCGATCAACATGCGGACGAACGGGATCACTACTATCTACTCTCCTTCACCAATCGCGGGCGGTTACTTTGGAGGCGCTGTCGCCGTAAATTCCGAGACCATCGTCACCGGTGCTGAGCAGGAGACTTCCGGTGGCCAGCTCCGGGCGGGAAATGCCTACCTTTTCAGCGTCCAGACCGGCAATCTGGTCTCGTCGACGTTCTCCGCGCCGGGTTGGCCGTTCAATGGGCGGTTCGGGATTTCCGTGGCCGAATCGGGTAGCACGGTTATCGTCGGAGCGAACTCGGAGAACGCGTCGGGGGTGTTCGAGGCGGGCCACGCGTTCGTGTTCAACCAGATTCCGTTGACGGTCTTGAGTCCCGGCTCCCATTCGAACGGGCACTTCGGCGAGTCGGTGGCGATTTACCGCGGCGTGATGGTGGTCGGCGCCCCGGATGAGCCCGCCGACGTTTACGTCGCGGGAGGGGAGGCGTACATCGTCCGCATTGGCCCGTCCCCACAGCTGTCGATTGTGACGCTCTCGACTCCGAACCCCACGGGCGACGGCATGTTCGGCACCTCGGTCTCGGTCGCCGGCGACACGGTGGTCGTCGGGGCGCCAGGAGAGACCGCCGGGGGACAGCCCGGCGCAGGAAACGTCTACATCTTCTCCCTGTCGACGGGAATGCTGCTTCGGACCCTCTCGAGCCCCTCCCCGCAACCGGGAGGGGGATTCGGCGATGCTGTCGCTACGGACGGTTCGCTCGTGATTGTGGGGGCTCCCTTCGAGTCGTTCGGAAACGCAAGTCAAGGGGCCGCGTATGTCTTCAACGCGACGACTGGTGCTCTTGCCCAGACGCTCTCGACTCCGAATCCGGTCGACAACGGGTACTTTGGCTCCGCGGTCGCCCTGAAGGCCGGGACAGCGCTGGTCGGCGCGGCCGGGGAGACGGCCCACGGGCTGGCGAACGCCGGCAACGCGTACTTGTTCTCGGCCTCCACGGGAGTGCTCGTCGCTCCTCTGACCAGCCCCAACCCGGTCGGCGGGGGCGCGTTCGGCTACGCGGTCGCGCTGGGGGGAGGACTCGCGGTGGTCGGGGCGCCCGGAGAGTACTCGAGCGGCGTGCTGGGAGCGGGCGAGGTCTACGTGTTCTCCCCAACCTCGGGCGCGTTCAGGGAAGAACTGGTCACCACGACCCCAGTCTCCGACGGGTACTTCGGGTGTGCCGTCGCGACGAACGGGAACACGATCGTGGTCGGCGCCTATGGCGAACCCTCGGTGGGCATGAGTGGCGCCGGGGCCATCTACCTCTATCACGCGTATTCCGGTTCCGTATTCGACCGCTTCTACAGTCCGCTCGCCGCCGCCGGCGGGAACTTCGGAGGCGCCGTCGGTTTCGCAGACGGCCGTGTCGTGGCCGGCGCCCCTGGCGAGTCCGATAGTCCGCGCTCCGAATCCGAATCCGGGCATGCCTACGTGTTCGGGCTTTCGGACTCGCCGATCTATTCCTAGATACCGCCGTCAGGTGCGGTCGAGCCTGCGCCTACATCCTGCCGACCAGCTGCCATGGTGGTGGCTCACGAGTTCGCTCTGCGCTGGCCGAACCCGGTGCCGCGTTGGTCGCCTCTCGCTAGCGATTGCACTCGCGGACGCCCAGTGAGAAGCCGATTGTTCGCGGGTCGTCACCTTAAGTACCAGACCTATGATGCCGAACCGGTGCGGCGCTTCCGGCTTCGGCCCAACCGACTGCTTCCTTTGATCACGGCCCTCGCCCTTGCGCTCTCGCTCGCCCTCACTCTTCCCGCGGCCGTCCAGCTCTCGTCGTCGGGGCATCCCCTGCTGGGCGCGCCAGCTGAGACGCTCGCGGCCGGGAACCTCGCCTCGGCGGAAGCATCCCTGGCAGGGGCGACCGGAACCGCGTCCTCGAGCCCGCTCTCCCATGCACCTGCCGGCACCGGGACCGCCAGTGGGTACCGATGGACGAACGCGTCCTACGCCGTGGGACCGGTCGCACCGAGCTACCGCGCGGGCACCCAGATGACATGGGACGCCTCGGACGGGTACGTCCTGCTCTTCGGTGGTGTCTCGGCGAGCGGTGCGGCAGAGACCGACACTTGGACCTATCTGAACGGAACCTGGACGAACATCACCTCGAGCGTGATCGGCCATCCCCCTCCGACGGCACAGGCGTCGATGGCCTACGACCCCTCTACGCAGTCCGTGATTCTGTTCGGTGGTGACCACATCGGCGTCGCATTCGAGAACTACACGTGGAGCTTCCATGGCCGCACGTGGACCAACCTTACCTCGACGGCCGGCGGCCCCCCGACGAGCATTTTCACCTCGATGGCGGCCGACCCCTCCGACGGAGAGCTCCTGGCCGTGATCGAGTTCAACACCCCACAGACTTGGACGTTCAATGGCGGGCACTGGTCGAACATCACCGCGAGCTCGCCGCCCCCCCTCCAGGCGGGGGTCAGCGACCTTCCGTTCGGGCTGAGTCCCGACCCGGCGGATGGAGGCGTCCTTCTGTTGTCGGAGTTCGCGATATCGAGCGGATTCTACGGCGCGACCTATCTCTTCAAGGCGGGAGCGTGGCAGAACTTGACCGCCGAAGCTCCGAACGCCCCGATCTATCCGTTCGGTATCTACCCATGGTCGGCCGCCCCCCTCTCCTACCTCCCGAGCGCATCCGCGGTCCTCTACTACGAGACCCTCGGCATGAACCGCTCGGGGTCGCTGTTCGAGTTTCCCGAAACCTGGGTGTTCGAGTCGGACCACTGGACGAACGTCTCGGGACCGGCGGGCGCAGGGCCTGACCCGTGGATCGGGGGGGGCCTCGCCGGAGCGGTCGACCCCGCCGACAGCGCGTTCGTCGGGTTCGGGGGCTTCTCCTTCGTGGCCGGCACGTACCTCTGGATCCCGACGTGGGTCCTATCCGCGCCGCCGGTCGTCACCGTGACCCCTACTCCCGCGACGACCGACGTCGGGGCCACCGTCCAGCTTCGAGGGGACGTTGCGTTCGGACTCGAGCCGAACAACGCTTCGTGGTCGTTCGGCGATGGTTCGGTCGCTGCGGGTTCGGACGCGGTCCATGCGTATGCGGCTGCCGGACTCTACGACGCCAACCTCACCGTGACCGATCTCATCGACCAGTCCGGCGCAGGCTCGGGGGCCCTCGTTGTGAATCCCCGACCGGTCCCGTCGTTCACCTTTGTGCCCTCCCAGCCGGTCGTCGGTGGGAACATCACGTTCGTGGGCACCGTTTCCGGAGGGACGCCGCCGTCTTCCTACTCGTGGAATCTCGGCGATGGGACAACGTCCCACTCGGGGGCGGTGATCATACATGCGTACGGGCACACGGGCTCGTTCACGGTCAATCTGACCGTCACCGACTCTACGGGCGCATCCGCCAACGCGACCATGACCGTCACGGTCGCTGCTTCACCGGGTTCGTCAACGGGGTCGACGATCGACCTGAGTTCGGGAGTTGGCCTCGCCCTCATCGTGCTCGTTATCGCCTTTGCCGCAGCGGCCGTCGTCCTGGGCGTGCTCGCGGTCCGCCGGGGTCGGAAGGAGCGACCCCCATCGACGCTCCCCCCGCCACCGGGCGCCGGTTGACCGGCGAGAGCTTTTCCCGGCGCCGGAGGTCCGCGCGGACCGAGTCCGCCCCTGGCGCGCGAGAAGCGACTCTCCAAGTTCGCCTGTAGCTCCTGTTGGTCAGCCGTCAGGAGCAATCAGATCCTCAACCGCCCCGACCGGGCCGAGTGTTGGGGACCCCGGAGTGAAGAAGGGACAAAGCACCTTCACGGGGGCCGACGACTTCCGACGCTAGGGTGGATCACCCAACCGATACGCTTCGCCTGTGTCGTGCCGGACGCGAATGAACGTCGGGCGAGCCCGAGAGAGAAATCCCAGGGCCACGATCGACACGATGAAGAGGAAGAAACCGAACACCATCATGGCGTACCACTCGAACGCGCTGAGGACGATGGTGAAGGGGTATAGTCGGACCGGGAAGAACGTGTTCCAGTGCTTGACGTACGTGACCCAAAGCTGCCACGTCAAGCTGTACGGTCCGAGGAAGGCACCGATCAGCGCCCCCGTTGCGGCCGCCGCCCGCGGGAGGCTGAAGAGGGCCCAGAAGGTAAGCAGGACCCCGAGGAAGAAGAGGGACAGCCACGCGGCCACCTGGACGAAGGTTTGCGGCGAGAGCGCATCGGCCGTCGCCATGAACACGACGATGACGACCCAGATCAGGCTCACACGGAGGGCTCGGGTCGCGACGCTCGGCTCGCGGAGTACGAAGTAGGTCCGAGCCGGGCGGCCGCTGGCCATAGTGGGCGACATGAAACCCCGGGGGCTTAAATGGCTGGGACCACGAGAGATGCCCGCTTCCGCTGGGGTTCTACTCCCCAACCTTCCCGGTAGGACCGCCGGTCTCAATTCTCAGTGACGGCCGGCCGTCGGGAAAAGTTCAGTTGCCCGTAGAGGAAGAGCCGGTCTCGTTCGTCGAGCCTACCCCGTAGAGCTCCACATTCTCGGCCCGAGTGTCGAAGCCGTAGCGGTTGAGGGTCCTCAGAGTGTGTTCGAGCGTCTCTTCCTTCTGCCGGGGGAGCACGAGGTCAACGTGGGGAATCCGAATGTGGTTCGGCCAGATGTGAATCTGCTTCATGTCGGAAGAGGCCAAAGGATTCCTTATGAGCTAGACCTACGGAGTGGAAGGGGGGTTACCCAGCTCCCTTCGAGTTACGCAGCTGGACCCCGTCCGCCGTTGCCTGCCCAGGACGATCCCATTCGGCGCTCATGGACTGGGGCCTAGAATCAGCGTTTCTTCTCGAAAAGGATCACGCGGGTGTTGGGGAACGGGATAGAGCGTCCTTTAGTGCTCCACCATGCTGTTCGAGGACGTGGACGACAAGAGCGGGAGGCGTGCATGACGACCGAGTGTGAGTCCTCGGGCTGTATGCACCAGCTACGGCTTCATGGGCCAGATGGTCGATGCCGGGCGTGCGCATGCACCTCGTATACGCGAGGCGGTCCCGGCCACCAAACTCGGGCCGCGAGGAAGCAGGTCGCGCAAGCTCTCCGGAAATGGTGACCTAAAGTCGTAAAGGGCCGGCTCGATCGACCCGATGACGCCGGTCGCCCTATTGGACGCCCCTGCAGCGTGCGCCCGTCGCCCGGCTTTCGTGGCATGCCCTCGGAGGGACGCCTTGCGTCGAAGTCGCCATCGGTTCGGAGCGAGGGGCATCTCGCTCAGCAAGGGCTCGAGCCCAGATCCTCCCCGCTACTGGTGCCCCTCTCGCCACTTCTGCGGCTTGTCGCTTCCGCGGCGTTTGATCTTTCGTGGACGCTCGGGCGCTCCGCCCGCACGGTAGATGCGACGCGCGGTCTCGTTCTGCGTCTCAGGTCGTTCGTGGGCCATGCTCCGGAACGTCTCCGGGCCAGGTTTGCGTGCGGAGCGCTGCGCGGCCCGCCCGCGCTTTTCCTCTTCTCGATCCTTGGCCCGTCTTTCCGCCCGTCCCATGCCGGGAGGTAGGCCGCGGCTGGTCAAAGGGTCGCCGGGATTGCGGATGGGCCCGTCGTGCCCGCAACTGAGCACGAACGCACACACTCTCCGCCAAGATGCTCTGGGGGAAGTCTACCCGCACCCCGCCGCGAGCGTTGGCCTAGCCGCCGATCCACTCGACCTCAGGAAGTCCTTCGAAGTGGCGGTCTCCGGTGAGGACTCTTGTGCCCAATCGTCGGCGAACGCGAGGATGATGGCATCGGCGAAACTCGGCTGTCCGAGCTTCTTTCGTTGGGAGTGAGTTCTCTCTCGGTGAGCGGGGCGGCTCACGGTTGTGAGCGGGCGCCACCCCACCGGCCGGACCCCCTCAGAGCGTGTGCTTACAATCCATGTAAGTTACTAAAAGGGTAACATTCATGTATTTCGTGCACTATTGGTTCTCGTGGAGTCCCGATCCCTTTCCAAGACCCAGGCGAAGGTCATCCTCTCCCTAGAGGCGGAGAATCAGGACCTCGTTACGCTCGCCGAGCTTCAGAAGAGGGCCGGCGTCTCCGCCGTCTTCGCGCGGAAACTATCGCACGACCTCGTCCGACGGGGCTGGTTGCAACGAGTGCGACGGGGGGTGTACCTACTCAATCCGAGCCGGCACGGTCCGGATGCACTGCCCGACACGGACCCGCTCCGCGTCGGCCGCCGATTGGTCGAGCCCTACTACTTCGGGTACGCTACCGCCGCGGAGCTTCACGGACTCTTTCCCCAGGCGAGCCGAGTGTACTACATCGTCACCCCCCAACGGTACACTTCGGCCGGGGGTGCCACGTCGCAGTTCCACGTCGTCCGGACAGCGCGCTCCCGATTCTTCGGGACTCTCACCCTGGTCCGGCGAGGAGAGCCCCTGGTGGTGAGCGACCCCGAGCGGACGCTCGTGGACTGCCTCGATCGACCGGAGTTCTCCGGCGGGCTCGCCGGGGTCGCTCAGATGTTCGCGCTGGCCAAGCCCCGTCTCAACTGGCGGAGATTCGGCGGCTATCTCGACCGATTCGGCCATCGGAGCCTCGACCTTCGCGCCGGGTACCTGATGGAGCGGGTCCGTCCCTCCCTTCGTCCTCCACCCCCCTGGGTGCGGGCCCGGCTGCCGCGGCCGGGGGACCCGTTCGTTCTGCTCGGTCCCCCGTCGATCCACGGGCGACGAGGTCCCCGCGATCACCGCTGGCACATCGTCCGCAACCTCTCAGACGCTCAGCTGTTCGCGGAAGGCGAGGCTCCTTGATACCGCGAACCGTCGCCAACCGCTTCGCCAATCGGATGGGGGTGGACCTCCACATCGCGCAGCAGGAGGTCGTCCTGCTCTACGCGTTGAACGCCCTAGCGACCCACGGAGTCGTGGAACGACTGGTGTTCAAGGGCGGGACGTACGTCCGGATGATGGTCACCGGCGACGCCGGTCGACTGAGCGAGGACCTCGACTTCACCAACAACGGGTTGCCCGAGGACCCGCAGGCCTTGCTGGACGAAGCGTTCGCAAGCCCGCACTTCGGAGTGCAGTTCCGCGTGAGGGACCCCTACCGCACTTCTGCGCGGAACTGGGCCTGCGGCGTCGAGTACGCCCACGAGTGGGACCAGGGTCGATTCCGCTTCGAGATCAGTTACCGCGAGTCGGTGTTCCTGCCCCCGGAGCGGTGGCGGCCGATATCGCAGCTGTACTTCCCCGCCCTTCCGTTCCCGGCTCCCGAGATCCCGAGCCTGCGGTTGGAGGAAGCGATCGCCGAGAAGCTTCGCGCGATCCAACAGCGCGCCACCGAGCGGGACCTCTACGACGCGGCCCGGTATGGGCAGAAGGGGTTCGACCAGGAGCTCGTACGATTGCTCGCGGTCGCCAAGCTCTGGAACGACCGGCAGGCGTTCGACCCGGAGGGTCTTCTCCGCACCCTCTCGGCAGGTCGCAAGGAGTGGCCCGACCTCGACCGGCTCATCGGGCGGACCCGGCGCCAGGACTGGAACCGCCTAACGGCCGACGCGGCCCGAAGATTCGCGTTTCTCCGAGAGGTCACGCCGTTCGAGCTCGACCTTATCGCCGATTCCCGACGCCATCAGCTCCGACCGAAACTCGAGGAGGCCCTGCTTCGGTACGTCCGGGTCCGATCGCACTCGAACTGAGGTCGCGGGGCGTGGACGCGCGCCGGCGGTCCGGAACGGACACCGACGACGCGAAGAGGGAAGCCGGTACCGGCGACGTCGTTGGAGCGACCCCGGGCGCTTCTGCGGGGTTTATCACCCATCAGAGCTCTCCTCGGACCGTCACGCGGACCGTGACGCGACCGCCCCGACGCACCGTCGGGGTCGCTGGAGAGACACCGATGAGCGACCGTGGCACCTACGTTGTCATCGAGGGTATCGATGGGACCGGCAAGACCGAGCTCGCCGCGCGGCTCGTTCCGCCCCTCCTACGAAGGGGCCACTCGGTGTCGAGCTTCCGCTCTCCGACCGATAAGTTCCTGCGAGGCGAGTACACCCGTCTCGTCCGGACCGACCCCCTGGCGGCCGCCCTCTGTTTCACCGTGGACCGCGCGATGCTCCGTCCCGAGATCGAGGGGGCCTTACTCCAGGGCGACATCGTCGTGCAGGACCGTTCGTTCTACTCCAATCTCGCCTATCTGGCCCCCGGCGTTCCGACCGAGTCCTGGCGAGAGTTCCAGCGGGTCGAGCAGGAGCTCTCCATCGAACCGGACCTTGTGCTGTACCTCGACGTCCCGCTCGACCTCGCCATCCGCCGCATGCACGAGAGCGGTCAGACCGACGCGATCGAGGACGAGCCGTACCTACAACGAGTGAAGGTCGTGTTCGAGCAACTGTTCCAGCCTCCGAGGTGGGTGCGGATCGATTCTTCGCAGACTCCGGACCATACGCTCGCGCAGGCGATGAACGCCCTCATGGCCGCCGGTCTCTAACCGACCGGTTTCGCGCCGCGGCTCCCTTGGAAACGTCTCGGTCATGGTGTGGCGAGCCCTCGGTCCGTTTTCGTCTCGCTCGGACACGGCGACCGGATGTACCGTCGCGGAGGAAGGTGTAAGGTCACCCGGTCCGGTCCAGTCGAGCCCCCGTGACGTCAGACCCTGCGCCTCCCGCCGACGAGACGGTTCGAGGGGTCGGAGGGCACCTGTCGAGCGTCGGGTCGACTGCGTCGCGCGTCGGGCCGGCGGTTCTCCTGACACCGCTGGGATCGGGTCTGTTTCGACCTCTCAGAAGGTGGCGGGCTCGGGCGCCATCCGGATCGCAGCGGTCAGGCCCTGCCACCATCAACGGCGTCCGACGCGACCCCCAGCGACCCGACCTTCGAAGGAGATCGTCGAGAAGAATGAATCGGGGTCGGCCCGGAGCGAGGTGAGCGTGCCGGGGTCGTCCCACGGCTTCAATTCGGAAGCATCCTAAGGATGTTCCCGGGGCATTGGTTGGCCCAGGGAGTCCCTAGGTCAATAGCAGATAGTCGATCAGATCCGCCCAATTGACGGTCCCGTAAAAAGTGAGCTTGAGCGAAACCTCTCCACTCGGGAGCACCATCGTGAACGAGTCCCCGAGCGACCAACCGAGGGAGGTCGAGTTCAACCGGCCCTCTTGGCCGCCAGGACCCGTCACGTTCAGGTACTCGGACAGCTGCAACGACTGACGGTC
>DATJVA010000134.1:0-3855 GCA_035502015.1 Thermoplasmata archaeon
GGGAGCTAACGGTTTCGCGTGGGGTGGGGGCGCGACCCGTCTTCTTTTTTATCCAATGAGCGGCTTTGGCAACCGGTCGGCATGCCATTCGAACTCGCGTTGCGTTACAGCACTCCCCTCACCCCGATCGCGGACCTGGACGAGGTGCTTCGGGAGTTCCTCCGTCTGGTAGGGTATCTCCCGGAGGGAGAGGAAGGTCGAGGCTCCGAAGGTCCTATCTCCCAGAGCCTCGCGTACCGTCTCGTCCACGACTGCCTGCTCAAGGACCCGACGCGGGCGTGGTACGTCGACGAGCTCACGGCCGTGCTGAAGACCTCGAAGCCGACCGTCTACCGCCACATCAACAAGCTCAAGGCGCTCGACCTGCTCGAGGAAGCGGGAGGCGCCGCGGACGGGAAGGGCCGTAAAGGATACCGGCTCCGTTACGGCAACATCGCTCGTGCCTGGGACTTCACGGAGGCCAACGCGCAGAACGCTCTTCGCCGGTATCGTGAGACGGTGAATCACTTGCAGACATTGATCGAGAAGAACGCGCTTGCCGCACCGCCGAAAGCCGCCCCCATCGCCCGCGTACCCGTCCGGGACCGCGGAGGGAGCCGATGAGCGACGCGGGTAGCGCGAGCAAGCGCCCCGCGATCGCGCTCACCCCCGGCTCGAAGGTGAAGGTGCGGTCTGCCGGGACCGAGAACGCGGCGATCGTCTCGTCCGGGACGTTCCGCGGGCTCGTCTCGATCAGCGGCGACAACGCCCTCGCGATCGAGCTCGACGGCACCGGCGGCGAGGAGAAAGGGCTCATCCGGATCGTCCCCGTACCCGCGATCCTCGCGATCGACATCGTCGAGGCCGCGAAGGCCGACGAAGAGAAGCGGAGCGAGCCCCAGCACGCTCCCGAGTACTTCCGCTAAGACGCGAACGGCGTCGGCCCACCGGCTCTTCCCTTCCACCGGGCCGGACGGCAGAAGACGGGCTTGCTGGGAGTTTCGTCGCGGAGGGCAAGCTTCCGCGAATTCGAACCCAGGTCGCTGGCTCCGAAGGCCAGCAGGATAGTCCAGACTACCCCACAAGCCCGCCGACCGACCACGGACGCGGGCTATTTGGACGTTCCGGATTCGAGGTCCACCGGGCCCGCGGACTCTGCGGGGCCGGGGTACGTGGGGCCTCCCGCGTCGGTCATCGGACCGGCCGACCCTTCCCGGCGGAACCGGTCGAGCGTGGTCTGCGAGGTCGCGCCGGGGAACAGTGTCGCGACCGAGTCGGCCAGGAGCTGGATCCTCTGGCGGACGTACGGCGTGATCCCTTCCATCGCCCCGAGCCGCTGCGAGAGCGGGAGATACTTGCGCACCGACGCCTCGTAGACGGTCGAAAGGAGCTCGCCCTCGCACCGGCCGCCGGGCCGCTGGACGACGCACCGACCGGAAAGCGGAGGTCGACGGTACGACGCGTCGCACTCCTTGCACCGGAACTTCTGGGTGGCGTAGCTCTTGAGGTTCCCCATCACGTCGGGCAGGAAGTGCGCGTTCAGCACGAGGGTGACCGCTTCGGGGAGGTCGACCGCCCGGATCTGGGCGGCGAGCACGACCGACCGCTCGACGAGCTCCGCCATCGGCCGTCCTTCCCGGTACGCGGAACGTGGCGGACCGCCCGCGATCCGGTGAGTGTCGTGCGTGAACCCGTACTCGGAGAGCGAGCGGGAGGAACCGAGGCGGTGACCGACGAGGTCGAGCAATGGCTCGACCTCCTTCGACGGCCGCCGCTGCGCGGCCGCGCGGTAGAACGCGAGCGGGTAGTGGCTCGACACGTCGACGTTGTGCGCCTCCTTGTCGACCTCGGTCGTCTCGAGCCGCGTCGTCAGGACGAGCGGCTTGTCCATCAGCGCGCCCCGGCTCTCGGGCAGGAACGCGCGGGAGAAGTTGAGCAGGGCATCGAGGAGGAGGGTCACCGAGTCCTCGTCCCCGTCGCAGTTGCGGCGCTTCGCCGCATGGAAGACCGGGTGGGCAAAGCACGCCTCGGCGTTCGTGAACCCGATCAGCCGGCCCGCGACGCCACCCGAGGTGTGGGGCGCGAGCGCGACCACGAGCTGCCCGACCAGGTCCTCCGGTCGCTCGGCCCGGTAGTACGGCTCCACCTCGTAGAGGCGGACGAGCTCATCGTCGACGAACTGGGCGAGACGGGTGAGGTAGGTCCCGCACGAGCGGGAAACGACGAGGTCCTGAGGGAGGAGCTCGACCAGCTGGTCGTCCTCGGTGAGCGGAGCGCCGGTCCAGTCGTGGGCGTAGCCGAGGCGCTGGAGGGTCGGAACGTCCGTGCCGACCTCGGCCGGTCGGAAGTGGGTGAGGGGGAGGTCGGTGAGGTCGAATCGGGCGGTCCCGTCCTGGTAGACCGAGATGGCGTGGGAGGCCCGGAGGATCCCCTTCTCGATCGCCTCGGGGACCTTTCCCGGAGAGGTGAGCCCCTTGACACCCTTCATCGCCGGAGGCGATCCGAGATGGAGACGGTCGAGGGCATCGCCCAAGAGCCGGGCGACGGGGAGCGGTTCGCTGATCACCTTTCCGGTCGGCTCGGTGTGGGTCCCGCACGTGCAGCGGGTCCAGACCGACGCGCGGCCGCACGCCGGGCACTTCCGTACGCCGAGGTCGACCCGCACGCCCTCGCGCATCGTCCGGCGCGCCGCCGCCGGAAGCGACCGCGTGGGGCCACCCGCGTTGCCGACCGGGAAGAGTCCGTGGACGTTCGGCTGCATGCTCCGGTGGTACGCCTTCTCGGGCCGGCCGACCCGGCCCCCGACGCGGGACGGTCCCCGCGCCGGCACCGGCACGCCGGCGAGCCGGCTCACGTAGGCCAAGGTCTCCTCCTCGAGCGGGTCGAGCGGAGTACGACGGACGAGCAGCTCGCCCTGCGGTGAGAGACCGAGCCCACCGACGAGCGCGGCGGACGCATCCGGCTCTCCACGCAGGTCGTCGGACTCGACCGGGGTGAAGAGGAACCCGAGTCGTATCAGCACTTCCCGCCAGGACGGGTCCGCGGGCAGCACGAGGCCCCCGGCGACCCAGTGGCCGCTCCGCTCGACGAACTCCCCGAGCGCCCGTACCTCGCCGGGAGTGAGGTCGTGCCAGAAGAGGAGCCAGCGGGGATGGAGCGGCACGCGGTAGGTCTGGGCGAACCGCACGGCGTCATCGTACGTGGCGACGGCCATTCCCTCGGGTTCGGGAGCCCCGACCGCCCGCAGCTCCTCGCGGTGCCAATCGAGCGAGTAGCCCGCCGGGACGAGGGGCTGGTTGTTCTCGAGGAACTCCCCGACGGAAACGAGGATCTCCCCGAGGTCGATGATCCGGCGCACGCGGCCACGGAGCTCCTCGGCGCGTGCCAGGTCGTGGACCGCGGTGACCGTGCCGTCGTCGAGCTCCACGATCGGCCCTTCGATCGTGTCGCAGACCCCCATCGCCGCCGCCTTGCCCGGATACTCGAGCTTCACTTGGGTTCCGATCGCGACGAAGTTCTGGAGCAGCACCATCGTCGCCGGATTCACCGCGCACGCGGCGAGGCCGGTCGTGCGCGCCCGACCGTAAACGAGACGGAAACCGCCCGGGTGGTTCGGGTGCGCCAGCACCGGGCGACCCCCGACGGAGTCCTGGAGGTACTTCGGGGTCCGGGCCTCCTCTTGGTCGACCGTGTTGTGTCCGACCTCGGACAAGAATTCCCAGCCGTCGAGCCCGAGCTTGTCGACGATCTTCCGGAGCTTCGCCGCCTTCTGACAGAGACCCTCCGCGATCACGAGGCACGCCCCGCCCCGGATCCCGTTCGTGTGCACCCGCTCGAGGTTGCGGAACGCGCTCACCTCCGCGTCCCCCTCGGTCG
>DATJVA010000135.1:0-4401 GCA_035502015.1 Thermoplasmata archaeon
AACACCGCCGCCTGTTCTGCTGCAATGTCCAAGTATGGAATCCGGGCTCGAATCGCCGCCTCGACGACAGGCACGGTCGTATCGATGAAGGGTCCGGCACAATTGATTACGGCGCCACATCCCGACAGGGCAGCGCTGACCTTCGCCGGGTCGTCGACCGGCGCGACCCGAGTCTCGGTGCCCACCCGGGCGTCACCCATAGCATTCAGCTTGTCGGCGTCTCGACCGGACAGGACCACTGGAACTCCGCGTCTCAGCAGCTCATCTACCACGAATCGACCGGTGTGCCCGTAGGCGCCGAAGACGACGACCGGTTGTTTCGAGTTCATGGAGTACACACTCTGTACGGGCCCCTCCAGGGCTGCCCGGAGGTGACACACTCATCGACGTCATACAGATTCCTCCCCGAGGTACATCCGCCGGAGATGGGAAATGAGCAAAGGGAGCGAAGAATCGAACCGTTCTTGATTCGCGCGACCATCATCAACCTCACTGACCAGGTGCCCAACCTGTCCGGGACGCCCTATAAGCCATAGACAGTCAGGCGACGGGAGGGGGACCTCCGCGCGTTACTTGGGCCTGGGTGGGAGCCGTGGGCAGTTCGCCAGTTCATGAAGGTCCTCGGAAGTGAGCGCAATCACAATTGCAGATATCGGAGTTGCCTGCGATCGAAGGGTTGGCTGCCCAGTTCACGTGGAGCTAGGCAGAAACCCAACGCTTAACCGAGTGGACCTCGATGCGGCACCTTCGAGTCCCGTCATGCTCGAACGTGTCCCGACAGCGGTTCGATGAGCCCCACCTCCCGGCCCTCGGGTTCCCCTGCGCGCTTCAGCCGGACCTCGAGCCCCAAAATCCGTCGGGGGCCAGCGCCTCACAAAGATCGATTGGCGATGGTGCATATCGAAATCGACCTTCCGGAGGAAGTGTGGCTCAAAGGGTTCACTCACGATCACCCCAACCTCCTCGTCGAGCTTCACAACATTCTGGTGGTGCCGAACCAGAAGGTACTCGCCGACGTTGAGATACGACCTTCCGGCACGGACTGGAAGGACGAAATCGCGACCTTTCCCGACGTAGAGGATGTTGTTCCCCTCGAGGTGCCCCCCGAAACCGGACGGTACCGAGTACTCTCCCAGGAGAGTCGTGTGGTCTCGGTCATCGTCGAGCTCGAGATACTCCTGCGGTATCCCACTAGAGCGAAGAATGGAGTTGTGAGCTTTGAGACGGTCGATCTGATATCGCGGATCCGTAGGCTGGTCGCGACCCTCCGCTCAAGAGGATTCCGGCCTCGAATCGTATCCCTACGGAAGGAATTCTTCCGATCCCGAGAGCCGAGTATGACGGCCGTCCAGCGGGCCATGTTTCGGGATGCCCTCGAAAGCGGCTACTTCGACGTCCCTCGTCGGATCACTCTTACACAACTCGCCCAGAAATTATCGCGAAGCAAGTCAACGGTCTCCGAGACTCTCGCCGTTGTCGAACGTAAACTCGCCGAGGCCGCCGCCGCATCGACGAAATAACCAAGCCACCCGAACCGTTTCGAAACATTCGCTTTGTCCCGGCCCCCGGTGGGAGTGACGCTGGGGCCCGATGACACCGCCGAGAATCGTTCTTGGGTACGTCGCGCACCCTGGAACCTGCCGCTGTGGTATGGCCATTCCGCTGGACTGGGTAGTGTACCGAGTCGGGGGCCTTCCGGAAGCCGAGATGGCCTTGTTTCGCGATCAGGTGTTCTGCTCTGCCAGATGCCTTCACGCCTTCTGCCTTGAGACGCTGGAGACACTGGAGGCGCTCGATACACCCCGGTCTCGCGAGCTGGTGAGCGACCTTCGGGAGTTCCGACTGGCGCTCTCCCAGGATCTGGCGACAGTATTGGACCCTCCCCCTCGTGATTAGAGCGGGTGCAAGCACAATCGCACCCACGGATCGGAGCAGGGACTACCGACGACCCCCCGCACGCGGCTTCTCGAGCTCGGTAGGCCGAGGCGAGAGCTCTTCGAGGTGACGATCGATCCACCCACGGAACGAGTGGAGGCGAATCATGATGTTCATCTCGAGGTCCACGACCCCTTTGATCGAGCTCACGAACTGCTCCAGGTCCTCGAGATGCGCTGCCGAGGGTGGCATAACGAAGAGATTGACTTCTGACTGTGCCGACGACCCCGCGATCAAGTCCCGGAAGGCAAGATTGAGGGGGAATTGCGCCCCGATCTGCCGCATGACGCTGTCGCCATCGACCTCGGGACGGAGCAGAATCCTCAGCGTCACCAGAGGGGAACTGATCGCGCGAAAGTCGAAAATCGGAACAAACCAGACCGCCCAGTCGTCCACCAGAGCCGAGTAGCGGCGCGTCATCGTTCGGGTCGAAATGCCGACCCGGTGGGCGGCATCGCTCAATGTTGCGGTGGGACGTTCGCGCAGGGCGCGGACGATGCGGATGTCGAGGGCGGTCAGTCTCCTCTGTGGTTCGAGAACGGGCCAGTGAATGGGGGGTTCGACGTCCTTTACCCCCGCGAGTCCGCGGATGAGGGAGGCCCGTCGCTCGAGTGCGGCAGCGTCGGGGGCGACCAGAGCGAGGGTGATCCACTCTCCAAGGAACTCCATGGCCATCACCGCTCCGTCGATCATCCCTAGGCGATGGAACACTGCCGCCTTGACTCGGGGGTGTTCGACTCGAATGTTCACGGCGGCGCCGCGCCAGCCGATGAGCGCCGGGTTGAGCCAGACCTCGTACCGGACAAGGAGTCCGCTGGCGGTCCATGCCCGAAGTCGTGCGGCCACCCGGGCGCGACCCACCCGAAGACGCTTCGCGATGCGAGTAGCGTTGAGGCGAGGGTCGATTCCCGCGATGTTCACCGCGCCCCCGCGGTACATCTCCCGAAGGAGGTCCATGTCGAGGGCCTCGGGCTTCAGGGGGGTCGCAGGCACCACGACCGGGGACAGGTCGTACCCCCTTTGAGGGTTCCTACTTTTTCTCCGTTCCCTCAAGAATCGGACATTCGAACCGGTCGGAGTCACTTCCTAATTCTGGGTTCGCCGGCGGGTTTGACTCCCTCGGAATGGATAGCTGAGCGATGGCAGCCACGGCCAGCACCCCGGAATCCACGATATCGAACGTAACGTCCCTACCGATAGATCCACGACGCGGGACGATCGTTCTCCTGCTCCTGGCCGCCGCGGCACTCATGGTCAACTACGTGGAGACGATGCTGGTCCCCGCGTTGCCCACGCTGGTGACGTTCTTCGACGGAGTCCCGTACACCACGATTGCGTGGGTCGTCTCGGCCTATCTCCTGGTCGGAGTCTCCACTACTCCAATCTTTGCGAAGCTGGGAGACATCTACGGCAAGAAGCGGGTTCTGGTCGTCGTTCTGAGCATCTATGCGGTCGCGCTGTCGTTCACCGGGTTCACTCCTCAGATTGCCACCGCCTTCGGACTTTCCCGCTTCAATGCGGTCTACCTGCTCATCGCCCTCAGGGGGGTCCAGGGTGTCGGCCTCGCGATGTTTCCACTCGCCTTTGCCATGGTCGGCGAAGACCTGCCGCCGGCCCGGGTCGCTCAAGCGCAGGGCCTGATTGGGGCGATGTTCGCGATCGGCGCGGCCCTCGGTCTCTTTGGCGGAGCCTGGATGATCCAGAACTATGGCTGGCAGGTCGCGTACCACGTCGTGATCCCCATCGCGGGGGTCGTCGTCGCGAGCGCGATCATCGCCCTCCCGGAATCGCGCCATCTTCTCAAGTCCCGTCTCGACGTCCCGGGGGCCGGTCTCTTGGGCGGTGCACTTGCGGCGTTCCTCTTGGCCCTCTCTCAAGCCCCCACCTGGGGGTGGACAACGCTTACCGCCATCCGCACACCGATCGTCCCTCTCGGGGTCCCGCAGCTCTTCGCATTGTCCGCCATCCTTGCCGTGCTCTTCTACTGGCGGGAGCGGACCGCCGCGGAGCCGATGATTCGCCTGGAGCGGTTCCGGGAACGAAACCTGACCATCAGCTACTTCGCGGCGTTGCTGGTGGGGGCGAGCTTGTTCTTGGGGTTTGTCGGAATCACGATCCTTGTCGAGACCCCCATCGTTGGCCTGGGTCGAACCGTCTTCGAGCTTGGAGTTCTCAGCCTCCCCACGACACTGTCGATGCTCGTCGCGGCTCCGTTCGCAGGAAGGGCCATCGCTCGATACGGTCCGAAACCCGTCATGGTGTTTGGAGCCGGATTGGCGACTGCCGGGTTCTTGCTGATGCTGGCGTTCGAGAGCAACTACCTCGAACTGATGCTGAGCCCGATTCCGGCGTTCGTGGGCCTCGTCGTCATGATCATCACCGTCACGAACACGGTGGTCCTGGCGTCCCGGGCCGGCGAGACCGGAATCCAGACCGGCATGGCGGAGATGTTCCAGGACCTGGGAG
>DATJVA010000136.1:0-2003 GCA_035502015.1 Thermoplasmata archaeon
GAGTTCATCGGGAAGACGGTAGCGCGAGTCGATCTGACCGACGTAGGCTGGCGGCACTCCTCTCGATCGGTGGAACCGGGTTCATCAACCAACTTCTCGACAGGAACCGGTGGGTCAGCTGGTTTTCGGATAGGCTCTAAGCGTTCTAATGACCCTTTGTCAAGTCAAAACCCCATAAGGCTATTCAACGCGGAGAAATGCAGCGCCGTCCCACAAATCTCGCGTAGTCTGATGCCGGGGCCCGTTCGGCCGGCCGGACCTTTTCCAGATGATTGGGTTGCGTAAGGACCCCATTGTGCCTCCCATCGCCCCGCCGAAGCCTACTTGTCGACCCTTGCACCGGGAGCCGATCGCAGGTCCGTCGGCGTCCGGTGGAGACCGGTTCCATGATAGGTGCGCCTACCGGATCGGGTCGGAACGTAACCCGCCGCCCCCTTGGGTGGTGGAACCGATGGCGACCGAACGTCAGACCGAGTACCTGCACGACCTCGGCATCGACCCGAGGGTCGACACCGACGACCTCGCGAAGGCCGACGCGAGCGACTGGATCACGGAGCTCCAAGGGTACGCCCAGCGGGCGAAGCTCGCAGTAGGCACACCCCTGACCCCCGAGCTCCTCGCCCGCCTCGGGGCCCGGGGCGACGCGCTCGCCCAACCGCCGACCCGATCGCTCTCGAAGACGCCCGAGAACGGCTCGAAGCCCGCGGCGTCCTCCCCGGGGCCGACCCCTACGCCACCACCCCCTCCGAAACCGAAGCGGATTGAGCGCTTGCCTTCTCCGACGGCCTCCGGCGATGAGTGCTGGCTCAAGGTCGAAATCAGCGCCGAGGTGACGGCCCCGTCCGGGGAGGGCGCGACCGTCACGGTGAGCGCCTCCGCGCACCACCGGCACGGTCCCTCGGAGGAGGACGCGGAGGCGCTGGGGCAGCTCGTCCGCCGGTTCCTCGAGCGGGAGGCGGCGCGGTTCCATCGGGAGTACGTCGGCTCGATCCTGGAGGACCCGGGGGCGGACCCGGGCGCGTCCGCGTAAGACGGGGTCCCCCGGGTCGATGATCGAGATCGACTCGGAGAGCCTCGCGCGGGAGCGGGAGGACCGAGAACGCCGGGAGAACGACCGGGAGCTCGACGCGTTCGAGGGGGCCGTCGTGGTGGTCTACACGAGGGCCCAGGCGATCGGGGACGGCCTCCTCGTCGACGTGAGCGAGGTGGCGAAGGAGGCGGGCCTCTCGATCCCGACCGTGGTCACGCGCCACGTGTGGGAGGAGTGCGTGGAGGTCCCGCCCGAGCTCGAGGGCGAGCAGGACGAACCGGGGAGGCTCTGGGACGTCGTCTACACGTGCGCCGTCGCCCTGCGAGCGGCGGTGCGGGCGGGGAGGACCGGCGACCGGCTCCCGTTCGAGCTCCTCGTCCGGCCGGCGGACCCTAGTCTCAGGACCGAGCGACTCCTCGCGGTCGTCGGCCCCGGCGACACCCCGGACCCGGTCCTCACCATCGAGTACCCCGAGGACGACGGAATCCTCCGGCCCTTTCCTCAAACTGTTTCCCGACAACCGTTCGTGAATCGGTGTCGCGAGGGGGATCACACGCCCATCCAACGTGCCCGCCTCTCGTGACGGCTACGGCGCCGTATCGATGGGTTCGAATCCGTCGGCCGCCAGAAGGGCGCGAACGGGCGGCTAACGCAACAGGTCCGGCCTTGAATCTCTCGACGATTCTCGGCGCCATCGTAAGCCGGCCGTCGGAAATCCTCGGCAGTCAAGAGAGGGGTGCCGAGGTGAGGTATTTACGCAGTTACCGGGGATTCGCGCGCATGGCCGCCCTGCGGCCTGCCAGCAGCCACACCAGACGTTCGCACCGAAGGTCGTTCCGCGGTGTGGTCATCCTGCTCCTCGCCATCGGCGGTTTTTGCTGGGCAGGGATGGGATGGGTCGCCTCGCCGCACGCTCCCCAGCCACTCCGCGCGTCACCCGCCCTCCTCTGGAGTCCGCTCTCGATCACCTCCC
>DATJVA010000137.1:0-16863 GCA_035502015.1 Thermoplasmata archaeon
AGGCGGCCTCAGACCAATTGGTGCCCGTGAACAACGCCGGTGTCGTGAACCACGTGGCCGGATTCCCGTCCACTCCGAAGATGAGCGAGCTCAATCGATGGTCGGTCGCTACCGTCCAGGATGGTGGAGCGGCGATGCCGACCCACATCCAAAGGGCGGCGTCGCCGTGGGTGACCCCCTCTTCGAACCCTCCGAAGTCGTTCTGGGGAGGGTAGACGATCGCGGCGTTCGCTGAGAGCAGTACCGCGACCCCCACCACAACGGCCACGAACGCGCGCCGGCCTGCCCGGTCGCGCGCCCGCGTCGCGAACCGTGCGAGTCCGACCGCCACCAGCAAGGCGATCGGAATGAAGAGATACTCCACGTGGCGGTACGGCGATAGGGTCGAGGAGACCCCGCCGGCCGGACTGCTCGGAACCGCGGACGCGACCGCTGAGAGGGCGATCATCGCCGCCGCCGAAAGGCCAAGCGCTCCGGTCCAGGTGAGGGCGAACGGCCCCAGGCGGGCCGGGGTGAGCATCCGCCGGCTTCCCGCGCAGGCGATTCCGAGGACGAGGACCGGCGAGAACCACAGTATCGCGAGCGGGGTGGTCATCTGACTGGTCCCCGGCACGGGCACGAAAACGACCACGAAGATCGCCGCGAATACGACCGCGCAGATCGCCGCCGCGTCCCGGGCGACGCTTCGGTCGGTCGGCAGACGGACCCACGCGCGCGACGTCCGGGGACGGCCCCGTCGCCACCGGATGAGGACCCCGGAGACGAACACGCCTGCAAGACCGAGCCCCTCGAAGATCGCGAAGGCGGCGTGCTGCCCGAGCGCGAAGTCAAGGACCTTCGTCGTGAACGTAGTGGTGCCGTAGAACCAGAACGCGAACGTCCCCGTGAGGAACGCCGCGACGAAGGTGAGCTCCCGATGGGGGAACCGTCGGCTCCAGAGGCCCGGTCTCCACAGCTCGAGGAGGAGAATGCCGCCGAGCGCGCTCACGACGAAGAAGTACGAGGAAAGGTGGTGGGTCAGGATGAGGGCCGCGCTCGTCAACGAGAGCGGAAGGTACCATCTGCCGTCGCGACGGCTCTCGACCAGCATCCAGAGCGCCCCGACGCACAGGAAGTCCCCGAGCGCCAGCGGGGCCGGGTGGGCGATCGAGAACATCCGCGGCATCACGATCGAGGCGACCGCCGAGGCGAGCAGCGCCACCGTATCGTGGGGATAGACCCGCCGGAAGAGCAGGAACAGCGGGAAGACCGAGAGCACTGCGACCACCGGGATGAGGACGGTGAGCGCGCTGAACGGGTCGGTCCCGAGTGCCCCGGCCCCGGCGCCCGCGAGGAGGTAGATCCCCGGGAAGTCCGGGTACGCCGAGCCCCAGCCGGCGTACGCGGCCCCGTGGGGGATCGCCCCGGTCGAGACGAGGTCGACCGTCAGTCGGTAGTACTCCCCGGTGTCGGAACCGAACACGGCGTAGGAGAGGTACGGCTCCAGAGCGAGGAAGACGAGGAGCAGCGTAAGACCCCCGAGGAGGAGCGCCGTGTCGAGGCGCATCGGGAGGCGATGCTCCCCTTCGAGCGATGGCCCCGCGGCTCCCGAGGACGCCATCGGCCCGGGCGTAGGCGACCTTCGTACTATATCGGTGCGCCCGGACCCGATGATGACCGGAACCGCCGAGTTTCCCCACCATACCCATAAATAGGAGGGGTTGGTGCGCCCGACTCGAGGGTCTCGGGATGCCGAAGGCCGGCCGTCAGAAAACGAAGACAAAGCGGCCGTCCGCTCGACCGCCTCCCCCGAAGAAGAAGGCCCCGGCCCCATCCAAGAAGGTCCGACCGGTTCCCAAGAAGTCGACGGCCGCTCCGCGCAGGGCCGTGCTCTCCGCCGGGAAGACGCCGGCGAGGCCGAAGGAACCAGAGGTCGAGCTTAACGTCCCGTTGCCCGACGGTCGGCGACACGTTCTCTCGCTCTCGTTCGTGCGCGACGGGGACGAGTTCCTCGCCCGGCTCGAGACCGATTCCGGCCACATCACCGAGTTCAAGAACCGGTCCCTCGACCAGCTGCTGACGCTGGTCGCCGGTGAACTCGAGGACCTGATCGAATAGGCGAGCGAGACCTATCGCTCGACCGGCGTGGCCCCCGAGAAGAGGCCCTCTTCGATGAGGTACGTGCGCACCGGGGCACCGTCTCCCCATACCTCCACGAGCTCGACCGTCGCGTTCGAGAGGAGCCCCGGAGGATACCGTCTCACCAGTCGAACGGAGAGGCGGTCGACCGGGGGGAGGGGTCGCCGTCGTCCCCACCGCCCGACGACCGTGAGGCCCGAGGTACCGACCTCGACACGTCGGGGTGCCGGCGACAACGAGTAGACGACCCCGACCAGGGCGATGACGACGAACACGCCGGTGAAGAGGAGCAGACCGTTCGATTCGGGGGAAGCGCTACCTCCCGGAGCCGACCGGTCGTACAGCGCGAACCCGAGGTACATGGCGGCCAGGACGATGACGAAGATCAGGGTGACCCGCAGCGCGCGCTGACCCCCTCCGCGGTTCGCGCGAACCTCGCGCGGCTCCTCGATCTCGGAGGGGGGAACGGTTTCCGCTTCGGCCCCTGCCTCCAACGCCGGGGTCTTGGGGGCCGGACGTTCGGGCCGCGCGATCCGGATCGGTCGGGAGCCAGCCATCCGTGCGCCTCGACGCAGTTCAGGGTCGCTCGGCCACCTTAAAGCTACGGGCGGACCATCGGCGACCGATGCCGAGCCGAACGGAGTACCTCGTGATGCGGACGGACCGTCCGCGAGAGTTCGTGAACATCACCGAGAAGGTCCGCCAAGTGGTGCGGGCGAGCGGGGTCTCGGACGGGCTCGTGCTCGTCTCCTCGATGCACATCACCGCGGCGGTCTACGTCAACGACAACGAGTCCGGGCTTCTCCGGGACATCGCCGCGTGGGCCGACCGGCTCGCTCCGCCCGGCGACTATGAGCACCACCGGACGGGGGAGTCGAACGGCGACGCCCATCTGAAGAACCTGCTCCTCGGGCACCAGGTCGTGCTGCCGGTCACGAAGGGGGAGCTCGACCTCGGTCCATGGGAACAGGTGTTCTACGCCGAGTTCGACGGACAGCGCCCGAAGCGAGTGATCGTCAAGGTCGTCGGAGAGTAGGTCGACCCGAGGGGCCGGAGGCCCGGGCGGGGCGAGGAACTACCGTTCGAGGTTCGGGTCGTCCTTGCCGTCCGCCGCCCCTCCCCGCGGAACGACGAGCGGAGTAGTGAGGTCTACGAGAGGGACCTTCCGGGCGATCTCCTTCGCCATCGCCGAGCAGGAGGACGGAGGCACCGGGCGGTCGGTGTAACCCGGGAGCGCGAGGTCGTACGTCACGACCTTCTTCTCCGCGATCGTCTCCCACACGGCGCGGAATACGCGGTCGGCCGCCTCCTTCTCGCCGATGTGGCGGAGCAGGAGCTCGAGACAGAGGATTTCGGCGACCGGGTCGGCCTTGTCCTGCCCCGCGTACTTCGGGGCCGAGCCGTGGACCGGTTCGAATACCGCGAGCTCGTCCCCGTAGAGCGCCCCCGGCGCCACTCCGAGCCCCCCCGCGAGCCCCGCGCACAGGTCGGAGAGGATGTCGCCGAAGAGGTTCGTCGTCACGATGACGTCGTACTCCTCGGGCTTCTTCGCGAGCTGCATGCACATGTTGTCGATCAGTCGCTCGTCCGATTCGATGTCCGGGTAATGCGGCGCGATCTCGCGGAAGGCGGTCTGGAAGAGGCCCCCGGTCGTCTTCATGATGTTCGCCTTGTGCACGCCGGTGACCCGACGGCGGTGCTGGCGGCGGGCCAGCTCGAAGGCGAACCGGATGATGCGGTCCGATGCCTTGCGCGTGACGACCGCCACCGACTCGGCGGCGGAGTGCTCGCGGTCGACCCAGTGTTCCACTCCGGAATAGAGGCCCTCGGTCGCTTCCCGAACCACGATCAGGTCGGTCTCGGGGTAGCGCGTGCCCTCCCCCGCGATCGCGCGCGCGGGTCGCACCGACGCGTAAAGGTCGAGCTGTTGGCGGAGCGCGACATTCACCGAGCGGAACCCGCTACCGATCGGAGTGGTGATCGGACCCTTGAGGGCGATACGGTTCTTGCGGACCGACTGGAGAACCGCATCCGGCAAGGGAGTGCCGGAGTCATGGATCGCCTCCTCGCCGGCGTCCACGACCTCCCACTCCAGGGGTACGCCGGTCGCCTCGGCGACCCGCCGGGCCGCGTCCGTGACTTCCGGCCCGATCCCGTCGCCGGGGATCAGTGTGATACGGTGACCCATCGCCGTCCTTCCCGCCCCCGCCAGCGCGTCGTAGATTTAAGGAGTGAGACGAGCGCGGCGCCCGCTACGCCCCCGGGGGGGCCGGCAACTCCCCAAGGACCTGGCGAAGTACGGCGTCCCGGACCTTTCCCTCATCGAAGATCGTCGACCAAACGACGACGGTCCCGTCCCACGTCTTCTCGGAAATGTCCGTCACTTCGAAGCGTGCCGCGGGCAATCTCGCTCCCGTCCCGAGCAACGCGGGAGGGATGCGCGCGACGGCCGCTTCGACCCGGGCCACGGAGAGCGCCTGCGGGAACGTCATCCGGACCCGGAACGCTCGCGCCATCCCCGGAAGCTGGTGGAGGCTGAGGGCATTGAGGACGATCCCGTTCGGGAACCTCGCGAGACCCCCCGAGTCGAGCTCGATGACGGTGTAGATGAGGCCGACGTCCCGGACCGTCCCGGTATAGCCCGGATACATCATCTCGTGCGGGTAGCTCGGTGGGAGCGCCCCGTAGCTGGAGGTGACGAACGAGACCCGGTCGCCCGGCCGGTACGGGTCGGCGAGGACGATCAAAAGGCCCGCGAACACGTTCGCGAGCACCGTCTGGGCCGCAAGACCAAGGATGATCCCGGCGAACGCGCTTCCGAGGAAGAGCGACTCGGCCGACACCCCAGCGAGGTTGAACAGGACCAGGACGGCGGCCACCGCGACCAGGAGGTTCAGGAAGAGTCGAACGGCGTGGCTGCGGGAAGCGATACCGCGTCGCTCGAGGAGCGCGTTCGAGGCGCTCGTGACCGATCGGGCGACGACCCACGCGACGAGGAGGACGGCTCCAGCCTCGAGGCCGAGGAACTCGGGATGGTTGAATCCTTTCGAATCGAAGTAGTGCTCGTTGAACTCGAAGAACAGTATGTAGAGTCCAGCCGCGAGGAGGCCGGAAAGAACCAGGTCGCGAAATAGCACCCGGAGCGGCCGCGCCGAGGAAGGGGCCTCCATCGCTCGACGGAGGCTCCGCGGGCCATAGCACTTTTCATCGCAACGGACCACTGTAAAACAGAATTCTTATAATACACAGCAAATGCCGAGACGATGTCGACCATCGCCCATTCCGAAGTGCTCGCCCACGATTGGCTGCCACCTGTGGCGTTCGGGCGTTCCCGAGAGATCGACGAGGTCGTTCGCCGTCTCGACCCTCCCATACCGCGCGCCCCCGCCCCGTGGATCGCGGCTGTCGCGGGGCCGATCGGTGCAGGAAGCTCGACCGTCGCGCGACGGGCCGCCCGCGAAGTGACCGAGCGGCTACGCGCTGTTCTCGGTGAACCGCTTCCCTCTCTCCTGACCTTGCGCACGTCGCTCCTCCGGGGTCCCCACGGGGTCGCGACCGCGCTTCTGCAGCGGTTCGACGAAGGGTTCGACGGCCGGGGGTTCCCGATGGCAGAGGTCCTCGCGGGACTCATGCGACGGATCCGTCGGGAGCGACGGCCCACGGTGCTGGTCCTGGATGACATCGGCGTCGGCGGCCCGGACCTATCGCCGATCGTGCGAGCCGTAGCGGACCCCGACCGATTCCTTCCCGAGGGCGAGTCCGGTCTACCGCCGCTCTGGACGATACTGGCGGGGACCCCGGAGGGGCTTCAGCGACTGGCCCAAGACCTCGAGCCGAGGCTGCAGATCGGGCCGTTCGTCCGGGTCGACCCGTACGACCCCGTCTGTCTCCGCAAGATTATCTCCGACCGCGCCGAGCGGGTCTTGGGTCACGTCGCACCTCCGGCCGTCGTCGAGCGCGTTCTGACCCGTACGTTCGAGGAAGGCGGAGGGGCGCGGCGGGCGGTCGACCTTCTCCGTCGCGAGCTTCTGGGCATCACGTTCCGCGAGATTCGGGACGGGGTGATGCCGGATCGCCTGCGCGGCGTGTCGATCGAGCCGTGGGTGGTCCGGGCGATCCGGGTCGCCTCTCACGGCCAGGCGGCCCGACTGAGCGAAGTGCGCCGGCTGGAGGCGGTGCTCGCGCAGGCCGAGGGAGCGCGCCCTCTACCGACCACCACCTTATGGCGTCGGATTATTCGCCTGGAGCAGGCGGGGTACGTCCGTCGCGAGATCCGTCCGGGCGGCAGCGGTGGCACGCTCTCGATCGTCCGCGTGCTCACGCCATTCGACGAGTGGGTTACGACGCCTCATCGGCTGGGAAGTCGTCCAGCCGACGTACCCTGGGCCTCTGCCGCCGTCCCGCGGCTGGCGGAGCCGCCGTCGCTCGCGCCGGCGGGTCTCGGCCCGTCGGGGGACGCACCCTGACCTGGCTCAGCACCATCTCGGCGAGCCGGCGCGAACGGAGCGCCTGCTCGACGCGGTCGACCGGTGCGTTCCGCAGGGACTCCCGGTCCGGGTAGCCGGCCCGGTACAGCTGGCGCGCCCGTACCCGACCGATGCCCCGCAACCGGACAAGGTCGAGCAGCTCCTCGCGGACACCGTAGCGGACCCGGAACGACAGGTCGTCGATCGTCCGCCCTACCCGTCGTTGGAAGACGCTCGCCAGGCGGCCCGCCGCGAAGAGGAGCCAGTCGGCGTCCTCGACCTTCGAGCGCAGGTCGCCGGCGCCGATGCCGAATCGCTGGGTGATCTCGACAATCGGCTCCTCGCTGACCCACGACTCGAGCACCGACGCGGTCTTCAGCGTCGAGAGGAACGCGTCCAGCCCGAGGTCGAGCGGCGGCTCCTCTGGCTTCACCAGGAGCTCCTCCGCCTCGTCGGTGTATCGCCCCAGAAGGTCGGCCTCCTCCCCCCGACGAAGGAAGAGCGGCGGTAGGTCGGGGACCGCGGCGACCGCCGCGAGGAGGGGGAACACCTGGACGCCGATCGGAACACGCGCGAGGACCTCGCGAAGGACGATGGCGCTCAGCGGGTCAAGGTAGAGTTCGCTCGTCATCTCCCCAAAACGCGTCGCCCGGAGCGACTCGCCGGGGACGAGGAGGTCGTTCCGTTCGAGGAACCGGCGGACCGACTCGACCTTGGCATGCAGCTCGGAGAGCGGGAGGGTCCGGCCGTAGAACGTCGCCGCAAAGAACCCCTCAAGGTCGAGGTCGTTCGTGACCGCCCCGCTCGCGACCAGGGCGAGGAGATGCATGCGGAGCGCCGGCTCGGCCGCGAGCCGGCTCTGGATCGGCTCCGGCGGAGCCGAAAGGTAGCGGTCGAGGAGGCGGTCCTCGTCCTCCGGGGTCCGCGCGAGCAACAACGCTTCACCGACCGGGTCGAAGCGGGGTCGGCCGGCACGCCCGAGCATCTGCTGGACCTCCATCGCCGGGATCGGTGCCTGGAGGCCCAGCCGGTCGTCGTACCGGGTGGTGTCGCGCACGATCACCCGTCGTGCCGGAAGGTTGATCCCGGCGGCGAGCGTCGGCGTCGCTACAAGCGCTTTCAACGACCGGTCGCGGAACGCTCGCTCGACGACGCGCCGCTCGGGGTTCGTGAGCGATGCGTTGTGGAACGCGACCCCGTTCGGAAGGAGGCCGCTCAGCCGTCGGATCCCCTCGGTCTCTTCGTCGGAGACCGTTCCGAGCTCCGCCGCCGCCGCCTTCGCCCGGGTCCTCTCCTCAGGGGAAAGGAGTCCGCGGACGGTGGGAATGAGCGTCTCGGCCAGCTGTTCGCTCGCCTTCCGGCTGTTCACGAAAACGAGCGCCTGCCCCCCCTCCTGTACCACGGTCCGGACGAGCCGCGGCACCGCCTCTCCGGGCGCCGAAATGTCGCGGACCGAGAGGTCGGTGAACGTGATCCGCCCATCGTAATAGACGCCCATCTTGAGCGGGACCGGGCGGAAATCGGACCTCAAGTGATGCGCATCGAGCCAGGCCGCGACCTCCTCAGAGTTGCTCACGGTGGCGGAGAGCGCTACGATCTGAAGGTCGGGGTACCGTCGTCGGAGTCGGGTGAGGCTGATCTCGAGCGTAGGCCCGCGCTCGGGGTCTCGCAGGAGATGGACCTCGTCGGCCACCACTACGCCCAACCGGTCGAGCCAGGGATTGCCCCGACGCAAGAGGCCATCCGCCTTCTCGCTCGTCGCGACCAGGACGTCGAGCTTCTCCAGCTTCTCCGCGGGTAGGTCGAAGTCACCGATCGAAATCCCGACCTTGAGGCCAAGCTCTTCGAACTTCTCGAGCTCCTCCGCCTTCTCGTGCGCCAGCGCCCTCAGGGGGACGAGGTAGAGTCCGGTGCGGCCCTCCCGGGCGGCGCGGAGCAAGGCGAGGTACGCGACAAGCGACTTTCCGCTGGCCGTCGGGCACGCGAGCAGGAGGCTCTTCCCGGCGAGTACCGGGGCGAGCGCGTCGGCTTGCGGTGGATATAGGGACGAGATCCCGTCGGCGACAAGGATCTTCTGCCAGGTCGGGTCGAGGTTCGTTTCGGTGAGAGGGACCGTGTCGTTCGACCGAGCGCCGATCGTAGCGTCGGGGGATGGTCGATGGGTCCGAGCCGGCACGGGCTCTTGGAGCCGAGGCCGCTACTAAGGGTTTGGCGAGTCCCGGTGGGAGAGCAGGTGTCGGGCGAGGATCAACTCCTGGATTTCGGTCGTCCCTTCGACGATGGGGAAGACGCGAGCATCCCGCAGGAGCCTTTCTGCCGGGGCCCCCGCCACGGCGGCGGCCGGCCCACCGAGGTCGACGCCGGCGGACGCGATCTGGACGGCCGCGCGGGAAGCGACCAGCTTCGCGACCGATGCCTCGGTGACGTACGGATCTCCCGCGTCCTTGAGCTCGGCCGCCCGGGCCACGAGCGCACGCGCCGATGCAAGGTCGGCGTAGGCGCGGGCGAGCATCGTTCGCTTCCACTCCTCGTCGTTCGCGGCGACCGCCTTGACCATCTCCGAGAACGCGGCCTCGGCGACGCCAAGGGCGCAGCTCGCGATTCCGACCCGACCACCCTGGAGAGCCCCGAGCGCCACATGCAGGCCCTCTCCTTCCGGCCCGAGCAAGGATTCCTTCGAGAGGTGCACGTCGCGCAGCACGAGCTCAGCGGTCTCGCTTCCCCGCATTCCGAGCTTCTCGAACCTTTGAGCGACCGAAAACCCGGCGGTCCCGGGCGGGACGATGAACGCCGAGATGCCTTTGTGTCCCCGGCTCGGGTCCGAGGCCGCGAAGACGAGCACGACGCCCGCGCTGACGGCGTTCGAGATGAACGTCTTCGACCCTTCGAGTACGAAACCGTCCCCCGAACGGATGTATCGAGTGCGAAGGCGCGCCGTGTCCGAGCCGGCGTTCGGCTCGGTGAGAGCGAACGCACCGACGAGCTCCCCTCGCGCGAGCGGGGGCAGGAACCTCTCCCGCTGGGCGTCCGTGCCCCACGTTAAGATCGGCGCCGAGCAGACCGAGAGATGGACCGCGACGAGCACGCCCACCGCGGCGCTCGCCCGAGAGAGCTCCTCGAGCACCGCGACCGTCGCGCGAGCATCCCCTCCCGAGCCGCTCCAGCGCTCGGGGATCCCGAGACCCAGGAACCCCTCGGCCGCGAGGTCGGAAACGAGATCCTCGGGCGCCCGGTCCTCGCGGTCCATTCGAGCGACGAACGGTTCTACCCGCCGACGCGCGAACTCGCGCGCCCGCACCCTCCATCCCGTGGCGTCCTTCGGCAGCGGACCCGGCACGGTTCGGTCCAGAACGCCGAACTCTTAAGGCGTGGTGGCGGGTCGCCGGTGTCGGTTCGAGGCTGAACAATGGTCGGGCTTCCCACGCCGAAGGACCGGTTCACCTCTCTCGACACGCTCGCCCTCGCTCGGGAGCTCCGGTCGCTTCGGAAGGCGCGCGTCGACAAGGTGTTCGACCGGGTCGGCGGCGGTTGGGCCGTCTCCCTCCGGATCCCGAAGGAGGGTCGGCGGGAGCTGCTCATGGTCCCCGGCCGGTTCGGCTGCCTCCTCGCCGAAACGGTGCCTCACACCGAGTCCCTTTCTCCGTTCGCGCGAGAATTGCGTCGGTTGCTCGAGGGAGCTGTCCTCGAACAGGTTCCCGAGCCTTCGGGGGAACGATTGCTCGAGCTCGTGCTCCGCCGTTCGGACGACGCCGCCCCTATCCTGGTCGCGCTCGAGATGTTCGGGACCGGGAACCTGGTCATCGCCCGGGACGGCACGATCGTCGGCGCGGCCCAGACCCGGAAATGGGCGCACCGAACGGTGGGCATCGGTTCGACCTACGCGCGGCCCCCGGCGCGGGCCGACCCGTTCTCATCGGGCTCGGCGGAGATCGAGGCCGAGCTGGCCCGTTCACGGACCGACCTCACGAGCACTCTCGGCGCACGACTCGCGCTGGGAGGACCTCTCGCCGAGGAGCTGATCGCTCGCGGAGGGTGGAACGGGTCGGAGAGCGCCGCGACCGCCGCGCATCGGGTCGCGCCCGAACTCCATCGAACCCTCACCGACCTTCTTCTCGAGGTGGGTGAACGACCCACCGGCTATCTCTACCGGCGCGAGGGAACTCCCGTAGATGCCACCCCGTACCGGTCGCTCCGCTGGAACGAAACGACCGACGTGGAGGAGGTCGCCTGTCCCACGTTCTCGGCCGCTGCCTACGAATACTTCGCCTCCTTCGATGCGGTCCCGGAGTCGCCGGAGGAGCTGGAGCGGTCCCGGCTCCGCAAGGAGATCGAGAACCAGGTCGAGCGTCAGCGCGTCGCGGTCGCCGAACTCGAGCACCGGGTTCGGGAACTGAAGGCCGATGCCGCTGCGGTCCTCGAGCACTACGTCGAGGCAGAGGAGGCGCTCGAGCGGGCCGCGAGGAGCCGTCCGGACGACCCGTCCGTGGAAGCTCGTCTGGGGGACCGGACCGTGCCCCTTCTCGTGGGCGAGGTCCCCCGCGCGACTGCCCAGCGCCTCTTTGCCGAGGCGAAGCGGACCCAGTCGAAGCTCTCCGGTGCCAGGGCCGCGCTCGCCGACGGTGAAGAGAAGCTCCATAAATTGGAGGTCGCAGCGGTACCGACCGGGTCTTCCGCCCGGCCCACGACCACGACGCCCTCCCGGCACCGTCCGCGGTGGTTCGAGCGGTATCGATGGTTCCTGAGCTCCGAGGGGGGCCTCGTCATCGGCGGCCGTGACGCATCATCGAACGACTCGATCGTGCAACGCCACCTGAAGGAGGGCGACCGGTACGTTCACGCTGACCTGCATGGCGCCGCGAGCGTAGTGGTCAAGCACCCCGGTCCGGGGGAGCCGCCCCTCAGCGATGCGACCCTGCTCGAAGCGGGACAATGGGCCGTCGCGTACTCGAAGGCGTGGCGGGCCGGACTCGCCTCGGCGGAAGCGTTCTGGGTCGAGAGCGAGCAGGTCTCGAAGAAGGCGGCGAGCGGGGAGTTCGTGGCGCGCGGAGCGTGGGTGATCCACGGAACGAAACACGTGATGCGCGACCTGCCACTAGAGCTCGGGCTCGGGACCGTCGAGTATCACGGTGAGACGCTGTGGACGACCGCACCGCCCTCGGCCCTTCGCGCCCGAGGCATGATCCGGGTCCTTCTGACCCCCGGACCCGAACGCGAGCGGTCGGACGTCGAGGTCTCCCTGGTGCGCGAACTCGGCCTAGGACGACCGGTCCTCCAGGGCCTGTTGCCGGCCGGCGGGCTGTCGGTCCGCCGCGTGTAGACCCGCTGGACCTCGTCGGCGCGGAATGCGTCTCCGGGGAGTCGCCAGGTTCTTCCCCGCGCTCGCAGGGCGACCACTCGAACGGACGCGCTCGCGATCCGAACCGTGTCCCCGACGGCCAGGCGCGACTCACGGGGAAGGACCATGCGGGACGTCCACGTCCTCGCTCCCTCCACCACCGAGACCGGGATCGTCGTGCCGGATTCCCGGGACGCCCAGATGGTCGCGACCTCTTCCGGGCGGGCCGAGGAGACCGAGAGCCGTGAGCGCGTCTCGATCCGGCGGACATACACGGTCTCCTCCGAGCCCGGGACCTCGGCGTTCAGCTCGACGCGGCCGGAGGCCGGGATTCTCACCCGCCGGTGAACGGACGACGGGCCCTCGGAGATCACGAGGGCCACTTCGACGGCTCCCGGTCGCGCGACCGTGAAGGAGTGCGTCCACTCGCACTTTCGGCAACGGGCCGTCCCCGAGATGGCACGCGAACCCGGCGAGACGTTCGGCGCGAGCCGAAGGATGCGATGCGACGTCTCTTCGCCGCAGTTGTCGCACCAGACCGACGCAGAGTGCATCCGGCTCGCGAGCGCGGACGAAGGAGCGGGGGACGATTCGTCCTCCGCCGAGTCATGTGGCATGGTGCGCCCTTACGCACGCGCGAGCGGATGACGCCTTCCGGTGGGGCGGGCGGGTACCTTAGGGCTCCCGAGACCGGCCGAGTTGGGCTTCCAAGATTGCGGGGATCTCGCTTTCGAGGCGGTGCCGGCACGCGACCCCCAGCTCTCGCTCGGTCTCCGAACGGTCGACGCGAAAGGTCGGCTCAACGAGCTCGACGCCACCCCTCGGATTGGCCACGATATCGGCGCGCAGCGGGGCCCGATCAGGATAACCCCGAGAGAAGACCCGGACGACCAGTTCGGCGACCTCGAGCACGGAGAGGGCTTCGCCGGAGGCGACATTGAACGTTCGACACGCTCGGGGCGCGTCCGGTCGGGTGAGGAACCGCGCGGCCGCCTCCCAGTGCGCCACGACGTCGTCAATATGCACGAAGTCCCGCTGCTGAGTCCCCGGCGCGTTCACCATGAGGCGACCGTCGCGCGCCTGCCCCGCGAATGCCTCGATTACGTTCCCCTTGCTGATCCGCCTCCCGCCGGCGAGATAGTGCCCATAGACGTTGCTCTGGCGAAGGATGGCGCTCGGAAGGCCTGCGTGGAGAGACAGTGCTCGTGTCAGCTCCTCTCCGCGCGCCTTCTGTCGAGCGTACTCGTGCGTCGGGCGCGCGGGCGTATCCTCTCGGACCGGAAGCGATTCTGGAGCCCCGACGACCGCGAAGCTGCTCGCGAACGCGACGGGGATCCGCCGCTCCGCGCACATGCCGAAGAGGCGCGCGGTCCCGTCCACGTTGACGAGGGCGGTCCCTTGCGGGTCGTTCGCGCACTTCATGACTCCGGAGGCGGCGGCGAGATGAAGGACGACCTGACAGCTCGACAGCAGCCTTAGAGCCTCATCACTCGCGAAATCGAGGTTCGGTACGGGCCACGCGGGGTGCTCCGCCAGCACCGGCCCAGTCCGGTTATCCACCGTGACAAGTTCGAAACCGGCGTCGCCGAGCCGAGAGACCAGGGCTCCCCCGATGAATCCGGTCGCCCCGGTGATTCCGATCCGAACCATGCTCGCCCTTCGAGCACGACGGGCCATTAAGCGTTCCGACGCCGACCAACGGCACCGTAGCGGTCCACCCGCGCACGCCGCGTCGCGACCCCGCGATTCTTTAGGGAGCGCCGAATGCCCTCGCGTGCGGACCCCCTCGCGGAAGATTTACTTTCCCAGCGAATCGATGGGCGAAGAGGATCGCAAAAGATGCCGGTGAAAGTGGGCGTCGTCCGAGGCGCTGAGAACATCAACGTCACCGAGCTCGGAATGTACGCCCGGCTGCGACAGTACGGCTATTCGGTCGAGCTGGTTTGCTCCACTCGCACCTGGGTCACGGAAGCGGACGCCGGCATGCCCGCCCGTCGTCTGCCCCCGCCGCCGGTGTCGGGCCGAGTGGCGAAGACCTTCGCGGGGGGTTTTCTCATCGGCCAGGTCTCCTCCTACCGTTACCTCCACCAGTTCCTGCGCGGCTTCCACAAGGCGGTCGCGGACCTCGACGTCCTCTCGCCCGTGGACCTTGGCCATCCGACGAGCTACCAGTCGATCCTCGAGCGAAGGTACGGCAAGAAGGTCCTGTTGTACTGCGCCGACAACATCCCGTACAACTGGCCGCACGACCGACCGCTCCGTGACCATTATGAGGCCGTGCTCGACGGCGCGGACCACTTCCTCGCGTTGTCGGACGGTGCCCAGCGGACCCTCCTCGCCCAGGGCGTGCGCGCGGAGCGGATCTCGAGGCTGAACGTGGGGGTGGACGTCGCATTCTGGAGCCCGGCGGCGGTCCCCTCTGAACGGACCGATGGTCCGCTGCGTCTCTTGTTCGTCGGTCGCCTCCACTGGCAGAAGGGGCTCCAGACGGTCCTCGAAGCGATGGAGCTCACGAGATCACCGGCCGAGCTCACGGTGCTCGGTCGCGGTCCGGAGGAGGCACGCTTCCGCTGGTTGCTCGAGCAGCGGGCACGGCGCGGGAACCCGCAACTTCGCGAACGGGTCCACTTCGTCACGGAACGGGTCTCCGCGGAGGCCCTCCGGCGACTTCGTCAGGAGTCTCACGTGCAGCTGGTCCCGTCGATCCCTACTCCGTCCTGGCGCGAGCAGATGAACTTCGCGATGCTCGAGGGACTCGCCTGCGGCGTCCCCGCCATTGCTTCCGAAACCGGTGGGATCCCGGAAGCGATCACCGATGGACGGGAAGGACTTCTCGTTCCGCCCGACCAGCCGCTGGCCTGGGCGAACGCGATCGACCGGATTGCGGCCGACGAGGTCGGCCGCCGCCGGATGTCCGCAGCGGCTCGGGCGCGGATCGTGAGCGACTACGACCTCGAAAAGCAGGGAGCGGCGCTCGCCGAGATCCTCCGGGTCAAGATGGGCACGGCGCCGTCCTAAGCGAGCGAGCCGGCCGGGGACGGGGGCCCCGCTACTCGGCGCGTTGGCCGGCGTAGACCCGGAGCAGCCGGTCCACGTGCCGCTCGGTGGAGAACTCCGTACGGACCCACTCGCGGCCGGCCGCGGCGAGCGCGCGCGCGTTGGAGTACCGGTCCCAGGTCGACGTGAGCGCGTCCGCGAGCGCCTCCGAATCTCCCGGTGGAACCACGGTACCGAATTGGCCCACCGTTTCGGGCAACCCCCCCGAATCGGTGACGACGACCGGCACCCCGCGAGCGAGCGCTTCGATCGGCGAGTTGCCCAGGTTCTCCCAGGGTCGGGACGGCACCGCGAGCGCGTGGATTCCGTCGAACCAGTGATGGTCGTCGGAAACCCAACCGTCGACAGAGACTCCGTTCCCCGTGGGGATCGCGACCGGCCCCGAGCCGGCGAACCGGAGTCTCGCGTCCGGGAATCGCCGGCGCACGGACTCGAACGCGTTGAGGAGAACGTCCACTCCCTTTTGCCGCTCGAAGCGGCCGAGGAACCCGATGGTGAACGGACCGTCGGGCACCCTCGCCGGTTCGTCGGGCACCGGGATCATCGGACGGAGAAGGTCGGTCGGACGGTAGCCCAGGTTCTCGAAGATGCGTCGGGTCGCGTGGCTCACGCAGAGGTACGAGCGAACGCGGTCCTTCACGTGACCGTCGAACGACCGTCGGCGTGCGATGTTCAGCGGCATTCCTAGGCCCACCTCGCAGCCGGTGAACTGGCACCGAGGAAGGATGCCCCCGGGGCACGCTGTTCCGTCCGGGAGAGTGAGCGTTGAGATCGGGCAGACGAGCTCGGCGTCGTGGGCGGTGAAGAAGATCGGCTCGTGCCGATTTCCGAGCCACGGACCGAGCGCGGAGAACCCGGTCTGAAACCGATGGAGATGGATCACGTCGGGTCTCACTTCCTCCGCAAGCCGGTCCAGCCAGCGGGTGAGCGGCCCGCCGTCGGCCACCTCGGCGACGACCTGCCGTACGGGAGACCGAGGAACCCGGAATGCCCGGACGGGGCCTAGCTTTTCCGGTACCGGGTGGGTCACAATGGCGGCAGTGATGTTGGAGTGGCCCAGGGCGTCCAGCGCCAGGGAGACCCTCCGGATGTACATCTGGGCCCCGCCAACCGTCGGCCCGTCCCATCCGTCGATCCGGAGGATCTTCACTCGAGCAGCCCCCGCGGGTAACGGAAAGCCGCCGTGATGGTCGCGAACAGCCCTCGCGGCATGGCCCTCCCGGACGGAACCGCGCGAGTGGGACATAACGGCTCGTCCTGAACCGCCGACCGCCCGCGCGTCGAAAGGGCGCTCACGCGCGCAAGTCTTTATGGTCGCGAGCCGGCTCCTCTCGCCGGGCGACGGCGTGCGGATCGTGCTCCCAGTGCTCCGATACGTCCCGGCACTGGGCGGTGCCACGCGATTGGTCCAGCTGATGGCCGAGGGGCTGGTCGCGCGAAACCACTCGGTCACTGTGGTGACACAGTCCGAACCGAACGTCCCGGACGAAGAGACGATCGCCGGGGTCCGAGTGCGGCGGATCCGGATGCAGCACGTGGCCGGGTTCCGAGTGCCGAAGGGCTACCTTCGCCTACTTCGCTCCCTCGAGGCGGACGTTCTTCACCAGGTCGGGAATCGGATCTGGAACGTGGACTACTATCTCCCGTTCGCCCGGTCGTTCGATTGGCCCCAAGCGATCATGCCCCTCGGGTTCTACCACTACTGGATGCGCTCCGGCTTCGTCCGTTGGCTCTACTACGACCGATACTTCTCGCGGCGCATTCGCGCGTTCGACGCGTACGTTGCGCTCACTCAGAGCGAGCGAGACCAGGTGGTTGGCTGGAAGTACCCCCCGGACCGCGTCCACGTCATCCCGGTGGGGATCGAACTTAGCGAGTTCGCCCGGC
>DATJVA010000138.1:0-11131 GCA_035502015.1 Thermoplasmata archaeon
CCGAAGGCCTGAAGCTCCAACTGATCCAGTTCATGCCCGAGCTCGTCGACCATCGCCAGTGGTTGGTCGATATGCGCGGCGTGAAGCAGTGGCTCGAGCAGCACGCTTCTCACGTCTACGTCCGGGAGATGCACCACCGCAAGGTCTACGTCATTCGCGGCGCGGAGGTGGAGGTGGTCGACCCCGTCTACAACCGGGAGTTCTGCTCCCACTGTCACCGGATCCGCGTGACGCATCGGGGCGAGCTCAAGGGGTGCCTCAACCGCAACGATGACCTGATCCCGACGCGCGGGCTGGACGACGCGGCGCTCCGGGAAGCCTTCCGTCAGGTGATCACCCAGCGAGTGCCCTACTACGGCGGGTTCGTCAAGGACGTTCCGCGGTTCCCCCCGTCCGTGGAAGTGCCGGCCGGACTTCCGATGGTGGGTTCGGACACGCGTCCGAACTAGCCCGACGACGGACCACCTCGCACCGGGTTCGCGGGACTTATCTTCCGGGACAGGTTCCGATCGGTCGAGGGTCAACCGATGACGGTCGATTTCGTCCTCAAGAAGAGCCCCCCGCTGCGCGTCGCATCCATTCGATGGAAGGGCCCCTACTCCGAATCCGAGATCCGAAAGCGCTTCGCCGAGCTCGAGAAGTGGGCCGGCAACCACAAGATTCGAACCGGTCGCTGGGTCTTTCGCGAGCCCGGTGCACGGACGTGGGACGTCGCGATCGAGGTACGAGGGCCGGTCCGCTCCGAAGGCCGGGTCAAGGTCCAGCGGCTTCCGGCATGCACCGTCGCGAGCGTCACATTCGACCCGGAGGTCGTGTCGCCTCGGGTCGTGTACCACGGGCTGTCGGACTGGCTTCGGTGGCGGCGGAAGGAGAAGAAGGTACGTTCGGTCCTCTCTACGCGGGAGGTCTACCCGGCGGACCCTTGGAAGAACGCCAAGGCGTGGGCCCGAACCGAGGTCCAGTTCGTGGTCAGAACCTGAGGCGGGGATCTGCAAGGGTCGGAAGGACCCTTCGCCGACCGCCAGAGGATAGATAATCCGGCACCGGCTACCGGCGACCGTCGGAGGAACGCTGTGGCGACCGCATCGCCTGGCCCGAGCGAGCTCGAGCAGAAGGGACTGTTCCGGGTCGCCACCGGTGCCGGGGTTGGGCTCGCCGGAGCGATTCTGGCCATCGTGATCCCGGTGCTGTTCCTCCTCATCGCGGCCTACGCGCCGGGAGGCTTCCTTTCGCTCCACGACTCCACGTTCATCGTCGCGACCGCCCTCTTGGTCCTGGCCGGCGCGATCCTCTTCCTGATCTCGCTGTTCCTATATCGCCGAGGGTTCGCCCAGCTGCGCAAGGTGGACCCTCGTTTCACGGCCGCGTCCGTGCTCTGCCTCATCGGCAGTCTGGGGTTCCTGCTCATCCTGATCGCCGCGGTGGTCGTTGTCGGCTCGGCGAGCTCTCTGCTATCGTGCATCAACGGTCAACCTTCGCACGCGTTGTCCTGCCTTCGTTCGGGCGAGCCGCTCGGTGCCTACACCGCGCTCGTGGGGTTCTGGCTAGGCTGGCTCGGGGGCGTCGGCATCGTCCTCGGGCTCTCGGTCGGTGGGTCCCGGTTCAACGCGCGGACGATCAGCGCGGGAGCCGCGCTGTACGCGGTCCTGCTCCTCGTCCTGATCGGACCGTTCGTCTCGCTCCTCGTCACTTTTCCCGGTTCCGAGTACATCCTCGTTCTCGTCCCGATCCTCTCGGTGCTAGCTCCGCTCCTCGTGTTCCGCGGGACCGCACGCCGGTCGATGTGACCCACGACCCCGCGGCGTCGAGTTGAAATCGGACCGGGAGATGGCGGGAACCGGCCGAAAGGTCCCGTCGGCCCGAGGAGCGAGCACCACACGATGAGCGAAACGGCGACCCTGGGCGGAGGCTGCTTCTGGTGCACCGAGGCGGTCCTGTCGGACGTCGAAGGCGTATCGAGCGTCCTACCGGGGTACTCCGGCGGGACGGTGGCCAACCCGACGTACGAGCAGGTCTGCACGGACCGGACCGGCCATGCCGAGGTGGTCCAGGTAACGTTCGACCCCGCGGTCGTGAGCTACCACGACCTTCTGACCATCTTCATGACCACACACGACCCGACCAGCCTCAACCGCCAGGGGAACGATGTCGGGCGCCAGTACCGCTCCGTGATCTTTTTCCACTCCCCCGAGCAACGTGTCACGGCGGAGCAGGTCGTGCGCGAGCTCGAGGACAAGCAGCTCTGGAAGCGAAAGATCGTCACCGAGATCGCCCCGTTCTCGGTATTCTACCCGGCCGAAGAGTACCATCGGGACTACTACCGGAGGAATCCCGCGAGCGGCTACTGCGCGGCGATCATCGCCCCCAAAGTGGCGAAGTTCCGCAAGCAGTATGCGTCGAAGTTGAAGCACCGGTGAGGGCGGACACGAGCCGACGGACCTACAGCGCCAGGAACAGGAAGTAGGCGGCGAACCCGAAGACCAGGACCCCGGAAACGACTACGATCGCGTGGGCGACGCCCGGTCGCCGTTCCGTTCCCCGATGCACGGCCCACGGGAACGCGACGATCCATACCGCGATCGCCCCGAACAGGCCGACGAACAGCACCAGCCCGCCGATGTAGGCGAACGCGATCCCGACCGTCAACCACCAGACGACCTGGAACGGGTTCGATATTCCGATCCCGAAAGCGGTCGTGAACGTCCTGACCCCCGAAGTTTCGGGCGGCGGCGGCCGGCGGGTCCGCCGGAGAAGTCCGATGCCCAGGTAGACCATCACCGCCGCTCCCAGGAGGTAGATCCAGCGCAGTTCCGCGCCGAGGTCCACGATGGACCGGACCGCGTAGACGACCACCCCCAGGGTGAGGTCGGCCATCATCGCACCGAAGCCGGTCGTCACCCCCTCGCGGAACGACCGGACCGATTGCGCCGCGATGAACAGGTTCATCGGGCCGGGAGGGATGGTGAGCGAGAATCCGAGCGCTATCCCGAAGGCGAGGTCGAAGAGGATCGAGCTCACGGTCCGAACTCCGTGGGCCGAGGTCGGGTCCGCGAGGCGTCGCGGAGCCTACGACGCGCGCGCGGGAGTCCTCACGCAGGGGGAGGGGGCGGGGGAGGCATGGTCCGCGCGTCCACCGTGATCACGTTCGACATCGTCGGCTTCCACGTGAGCGCGAGCACTCCGCCGATGATCGTGAGGATGAACCCGATGACGAATCCACCGACCACCGCCACGGCGAGGCTCACGAGGGCGAACACGATGGCGAGCACTCCCCAGACGGTATGCGCCGAGGGAACGACGAGCATGAGGATGCCGACCAGGATCGTCAGGATCCCGATAGCAATCCCCACCAGGAATATCCCGCTCCAGAAACCGAAAAGGGCCAGAAAGGCACCGATGAGGGCGAACACAAGGCCGCCGAGGAAGATGAAAAACCCTCCGATGATCGTCAGTACTGCCGCTCCGATTGGTCGCGCCATCGACTTCCCGGATGAGTCATAGGAGAAAAAGTAGTCTCTCGGACGGGAAACGAGAGTAACTGCCCTGGCCGGGCCCAACCGAACCCTTTTCCGTGGCGGTTCAGTGGGCCGGCGAAGAGGTCCATTGGGCACGATGACCGATGTCGTGCGAGGCCGGGTGTTCGAGCTTCATCGGAAGCCGGAGGCGCCCGGCGAGCACGGGCTCCCCAAACCCACCGTGTCGGAAGCGCTCGTCCGGCGCTCGGGCGTCGAGGGCGACTTCAACCGGTATCGGCACGAATCGAAGAACGACGACCCCGGCATGGCCGTCCTGATCATGCCCCGGGAGACGTTGTCCGAGCTCGAGCGAGAAGGCTGGCCCGTGCGCTCGGGAGACCTCGGTGAGAACATTACCACCGAAGGGATTCCGTACGACTGGTTCCGACCCGGCAAGCGTCTGAGGGTAGGGGACGCGGTGCTCGAGGTCTCCCAGCCCTGCACCCCGTGCGACAACCTGTACCTACTCCCGTACGTAGGTTCCGCCCGAGGACCGGAGTTCCTAAAGACGCTCGTCGGCCGCCGGGGCTGGTTCGCCCGGGTCGTCGCAGAGGGTCGAGTTCGCAAGGGTGAGTCGGTGACCCCGCTCCCGTGACTCGGCGGCTGCCGTCCGGGAGTTTCTTAAGAACCCTCGGGTTCCGCAGGGGGTGTCTTGATAATGGGCGACGTACGGTGAGCCTGGCCAGCTCTCGGAACCTTTCTATACTACGAGACCTCGTCGCCGTCCGCCATGCTGCTGTCGCAGTCGAGTCGAAAGGCCATCTGGCTAGTGCCGATCGTCATTGCCATCTGCGCCGTAATGGTGCTTCCCGGTGGGACCTTCCTTGCGTCGGGGGCCCAGGGCGGCAACCCGATGGCCGCCGCCGCGGGCCTCACCACCGCAGTCGCGCCTTCCGCCAATTCCTTCCATACCGGTGCTCCGGCGGCTCCTGCCACCGGACCGGCATCCCTGTTGACCGCGAGCCCCTCGACCGCGAGCGTTGCTCCCTCCTTCGGCACTTCGACATCGACCGCAGGACACGTCGCGAGTCTCCCTTCGTACCTCGACAACACACCGTGGGCCCAGGCCCTTGTCCACCCGACGACGAAGATCCACCCTACGCTCTCCGTTCCGAACCTTAATCTTCTTACCCATCCGGCGACCGCAGTGAACGGCCTCGTGAACCCGGGGTACACGGCGCAACCCGCGCCGCTCGGTGTGGCCGATTACGGGCTCGGCGTCACGCCGTACTCTTACAACAGCTCCCATATGATGGGTCAAGTGATGTTCACCGCGCCACCGAACGTGACTCAGCCGGGCGCCTACGGCGTCGTCCTGCCGACCGCTCAGGGTGAAAAGCTTGGTTACGTCGGCAGTCTCTATGAATTCGGGGTCCAGCTGAACACGATCGGTGTCAACATCTCGATTCCCGGAACGAGCGACCAGGGCTACATCTGGGCGCAGAACGTCGTCAATTGGAACGACTCGGGAATCCACTTCGTACAGGACACCTGGAACTTCAGCTTGGATTCCTACGGCGGCTGGAACCTCGATTCGATCTACTCGGGTTGCGGCACCGACCAGGCCGGGGTCAACTACATCCTCGAGGTGTACGGCGGCGTTCTCCAGTGCTCGGAAGCGAACGTTCCGATCTCGGCTGCGGACTATCCGGTCACTCTCTCCGTTTACAACAATATCACGACGAATGCGCAGCACCAGACGGTGCTCGTCTACGGCTACAGCGTGTATGAGGCCGGCTCGGGAACGCACCTCTCGGGTGTCGCCGACACTGTCGTCTTCGGGGCGCCGTCTTCGACCGCGCCGCCGAACAAGCCCGGCAACACGGTGAACCCGTTCGAGCCGACGCCCACTTTCGGCGCGGGCGACGGCTTCCCGCAGGACTCCGAGATGGATATCGTGGGCGGAATCGGCGGCGACAACGCGATGTTCCGCGCCATCAACGGCACGGTCAACCTCGAGTACTCGAACGCGAGTTCGGGCGGCTGGAAGAACGCCCCGTCGGCATACAACTTCGGTTCCGACACGGGTGAAACGTCTGCCGGCTTCTCCGGCGTATGGACCCCGTCGCACACGCTCGATATCAACCAGGGTCCGACAATGCTCTACGGGCTCTGGAACGCCCAGCCCCAGGTTGCGGTGCATTCGGGCAGTCTCCACGTCGCAGGGACGATCTCGCCGAGCTACGGATTCGTATTCGTGAGCAACACGGCACCAGTACTGAACCCCTGGACGGGCGGCCAGATGGACAACATGAGCTGGCTGCCGACCACCAACACCGGCGCGTTCGATACCTACCTGCCGCCGCTCGGAGCTCCGTGGACCACGACGTACCACGTGCAGGCGTTCGCCGCGGGTTCGACGGAGTACAACGGGACGATCTCGGGACCGACCACGTCCCTCGCCATCGCGCTGAGCGCGGCGTCCGGCACCGTCCGTGCCCCGCTCTACATGTACACCGCGGCGCAGGCGTCCACTCTCGCAGCCGCGGTGGGTGGCTCATCGTCGTCCCCGTACACCTTCAGCGGGCTTACCGTGAACGCGAATTTCACCTTCAACCACGTGAACGACTATGAGTTCCCTGAGTTCGAGATCTTCATGAGTCAGGGAGTCAACGACGTTGTCGTCAACGATACGTACCAAGGCACCGACTCTGGGCCCTCAGGTAACAGCTACATCATCGACTATGGCGGCGGTGGGATACTCGTCGGGCCCCCGTACGTCTACATCGACTACCCTGGATACACATCCAACATCAACATCTGGGGCGGCACCGATGACCAGGTCCTGAACCAGGAACTGGAGACGGTCGGTATGGGAAGCGGCTCCGACGGGTATGGCGTGACCCTCTGGCAGGACACCAATGCCTACGTCAACAACACTTGGTCCTTCTACTCAAGCTGGGGAGTCTGGATCGGTCAGTCGGTCGGCACCGAGTTCGACCACTCGGGCGTCGAATTCGGCGGCTGGGGACTGAGCGAGATCGGGAACACCGGGACCCACGTGTTCGATTTCTCCTCGTTCGTGTTGTCGAAGGGGATCGAGACCTACGCCACGGCAGACGCAACGTACTCCTTCATCAACGTGACTCTCGGCAGCCTCGGCTTCTCGACGGGCATCGACTTTGGCCTCGGGCCGACCTACGACATCGCGGGGACCAGCGGACTCACGGTCAACGACCTCAACGTGACGGCCGCATCGGTCGGCGCGAACGTGTCCTTCTCGGACCCGACGACGTTCAACACGGTCCAGGTCTGGGACCCCACGTACGATGAGTCTCTCGCCATCGAGCTCGACAACGACGTCGGGGTCACCGTGAACGGTCTCGTCGCGAACTACTCCGCCGGCATCTACTCCTGGAACACGACCGGCCTCACGGTGAACGACGCGCAGATCCTGAATTTCCCCGGAATCGACGTGTACCTCGGGGACTTCTACGTCTTCGCGGGAATCGAGGAGTGGTATGACACGAACACCGTGGTCAACTCCGCCTATGTTTACGACAGTTGGGGCGGATTGGGCAGCGAGTACCCCGATGGCTTCACCGCGACGGACCTGAGCTCGGCGTACTCGATCTTCTCGTACGAGATCGACTACTCTCTCGGTCCCGTCACCGTCACCGGAATCAGCTCGATCTACGACAACATCGGGTTCAACTACGACTGGTCGAGCGGAGGGAGGTTCTCCGACGTCTCCATCGACGAGATGGACTGCACGTTCGCCAGCGACTGCGCGGGGATCAACTTCCTCGACTCGTCGGACGGCTCGGTCACGGGCGTCACCGCGACCAACGGCTCGCTCGGCGCTCAGATGTTCTACGAGTTCAGCGGGTCACCGGATAACACGGTGACGAACGTAGTCGCCGACTCCGACTCCACCGGTGTCGTCATCCTCGACACCCACGGGGACTCGGTCTCGCAGGTCACCGCGTCCGACGACTCATTGGGTGTCCAAGTGGACCCGTCCTCCCACGTCACGGTATCGACCGTCACCGTTTCGTCGGACTCGCTCGGGGTAGAATTCGACGGGTCGACCTGGAGCTCGGCCACGGGCATCACCGTGAGCGACTTCTCGCTCGGGGTCGTTGCCGAGGACGGTGCCCAGTATGTCTCGTTTTCGTCGGTGAGCGTCACGGGAGACTCGATCGGCGTCATCGTCGCCGAATCCTCCCTCGTGACGATCTCGGGCGTCACCGCGACCAACGCGACGCTCGATACCCCGTGGACGTACGAGGGGGTCTGGGGCGCCCCGACCGCGGCGGTCGACCTGTTCGACACCGAGGCGGTGACCGTCACCGGTGTTACCGCGACAACGTACCCGACGGCGCTCTATGACGACGAGTCGGAGAGCATCACCGTCGGCAACCTGAACGCGACCGGCGGGTGGTATGGCATCGTCCTGAACGGCACCGACAACAGTCTCTTTACTGGCATCAGCGCGTACCAGGACTTCTACGGGATCGTGATCTACCCGGCATACTACACGGCGGAGGACAACACCATCACGCAGAGTTCGTTCGTCGATGATACGAGCTACGGTGTCGCGATCCTGGGCGGAGAGTACGACCTGATCTACGACAACACGTTCATCGGGAACAACGGCGCCACGGGCACGTACGACCCGGCCCACGTCCAAGCGTACTCGGTCTACTACGACGACTACTCCATCTGCACGAACGAGCTGTGCACGACGGGCATCGGGAACTATTGGTCGGACTGGCATACTTATGGGTCGAACGGCTACCTTGCGCCGTTCCCGGTCAGTGGAGGCTCGATCGACTACTTCCCGCTCGGACCTCAGGAGACGTTCTCCGTGTCGTTCACGGAGACCGGGCTCCCGAGCGGGACCACCTGGTCGGTGACGTTCGACGGAATGACGTTGACCGGCGGAACCACGTCGCTCAACTTCACGGTCCCCATGGGCACCTACAGTTACCAGGTCGGGGACGTGGCGGGCTACACGGTGAGCCCGTCGAGCGGCACCGTCACGGTCGCCGGCACGACCTACAACGTCCCGATCGGTTACTCGGCGGACGTCTACGCGGTGACCCTGAGCGAGGGCGGCCTGAGCGCGGGCACGAGCTGGGGTGCGACCGTCAACGGCCAGTCGCAGTCGACCACCGGCACTTCGCTCACGTTCTACCTACCGGCCGGGAGCTACTCGTACTCGTTCAGCGCAGTGAGCGGCTACAACCTCCCGAGCACGGGCGCGAGCGGCACGGTGGACGTGACGAACGCGCCAGTGAGCCTCGCGACGACCTACTCTCCGACCTCGAGCCCGTCGTACGTGAAGACGAGTGATTTCAACAACTGGCTCGCGGTCGCGCTGGCCGTTGCGGTGATCGCACTGGTCATCGGACTCCTTGCGCTGCTCCTGCGCCGCCGCAAGGAGCCGCCGACCACCCAGGGAGCCCAAGCGTGGACGCCGCCCCCGACAGCTGGCACCCCGCCGGCATCGGGAGGCTCCGCAGGCTGGAGCGAGGGGCCGTCCTCGGGGGGACCCCCACCGAGCTGAACGCGACCAGGTCGAGAGCCTCGGACGAACCCTTTCCGCTCCCCCGGGCCGGTCTGGCCCGGGGTGACTCTTGTCTTCAGGAGATAGGGAGAGGGGGGGCCGTGGGCACCCCGAGAAAGTGGCGGGCGCTCACTTTGGGTACTCGGAGAGGTCGTCGTCCTGTTCGACCTCGAGCAGGTGACCCATCCGGTCGCGCTTGGTCTCGAGGTACGGACGGTTGATCTCGTTCGCCGGGATCTCGACGGGGATGCGGCCCGAGATTCGGATGCCGTGCCGCTCGAGGTCCTGGACCTTCGCCGGGTTGTTGGTAAGGATCTCGATCGAACGGACGTGGAGAGCACGGAGCATCCGGGCGGCGATCTCGTAGTCTCTCTCGTCCGGCCGGAACCCGAGCAGTTCGTTCGCCTGAACGGTATCGTATCCCGAATCCTGCAGCTGGTAGGCCCGGATCTTGTTCACGAAACCGATCCCCCGACCCTCCTGGCGAAGGTAGAGCACGACCCCACGTTCCATCTTCCCGATCCGCGAGAGCGACTCGAGCAACTGGTCCCGGCAATCGCACCGCAGAGAACCGATCGCGTCCCCGGTCAGGCACTCGGAGTGGACCCGAACCGGCACGTTCTCCTGTTCGAAGACGTTCCCGTGGACGAACGCGGCGTGGTCCTTCTGGTCGAGGCAGTTCTCGAACGCGACCACCTGGTACTCCCCGAAACGAGTGGGCAGGTTGGCGAGCGCGCGAATGCGCACGCAGTCGTCCGGAGAGTCCTCGCACCGGTGCTCGTCGCCCTCGCGGAGGAGCTGCTGGACCGTCGCGCCAGGGATCCCCATGACCGTTCGTGGAGGATGGCCTTCGCAGGCTGATAACGGTTCAGGGGCACCCGACCCGGGGTGAGTCGGTGAAGTGCGAGGAACTACCGCCCCGGGCGCCCGCGAGCGATCAGGTCAGCACGTGGATGTTGTGCCGGGCGCTGACGTCCCGGAGCTTCTTCGGCCAGACGGAGACCGTCACCTCACCGATGTGGGCCTTTCGCAGGAGGAGCATCTGGGTCCGTCCCTGGCCGATCCCGCTGCCGATGCTGAGCGGGATCTGTCCGTTGAGGATCGCCTGGTGGTACGGGAACTTGAGGAAGTCGAGCTGGCCGGACATCGTGAGCTGCCGACGAAGGGTCTCGGCGGTGACGCGGATGCCGCCCGACATCAGTTCGTGGCGGCGGCGGGTGACCGGGTTCCACGTGAGGATGTCCCCGTTGAGCCCGTGCATCGGCCGGCCGTCCTCGCTCACGGTCTCGGTGACCCAGTCGTCGTAGTCGGCCGCGCGCATCTCGTGCGGGAAACCGTCCTTGAGCGGCCAGCCGATCCCGATGAGAAACACCGCCGGGTGCTTCTGGAGGATCGCCGTCTCCCGCTGCTTCCGCGGGAGGTCGGGGTAGGCGTCCAGAAGGTCCTCGGCGTGGATGAACCGGATCTCGTCCGGAAGGTTCGGATACCGCGGGTCCTTGAGCTGCGGGAACAGCCGCTGCAGATGCTTCTGGGCGCCCGTGATCACCTTCCAGATCCGTCGGACGGTGTCCTTTAGGTAGTCAAGGTTCCGGTCCTCGACCGTGATCGCCTTCTCCCAGTCCCACTGGTCCACGTAGGCACTGTGGTCGTGGTCGAGGAAGTAGTCCTTCCGAACGGCCCGCATGTCGGTGATGAGGCCCTCACCGGACTGTAGGTCGAACTGCTTCAGCGCCAACCGCTTCCACTTGGTAGCGGCTTGCACGACCTGGGCATCCACCGGGTGCAGGCCCCGGTCGTTCGAGATGTGGAACTGGACCGGCGTGCGGGACCCGTCCCGGTCGAGCATGTCGTTGACGCCGCTCTCGCTCTCCACGATCAGCGGCACCTGGACCATCATCAGGTTGAGCTCCTTGCACAGGTGTTCCTCGATGTAGCTCTTCGCCGCGTAGATTGCATGCTGCGTGAGACGTGGGGAAAGGAGCGGCTCGTAATCGGTAGGAAGAACTCGGTCGACCTCCTCGTAGGTCCCGATCCCGGGGCCCGCGAGGTCGGCTCTCTTGTCCTGGGCGGCCTCGGTTGCCGACATCATACATAGGGCGGAGCG
>DATJVA010000139.1:0-2985 GCA_035502015.1 Thermoplasmata archaeon
GGCCACCCGGTCGGTGCCACCGGTGCGAGCCAGGTGGTCGAGGTCTTCGAGCAGATGAACGGGCTCGCCGCCGGGCGCGAGGTCCCCCGAGCCGAGACCGCGCTCGTCCACAACATCGGCGCGACCGGTGGGTCCTGCTCAGTCCACATCTTCTCGCGGCGGTAGGGAGGAACCGATGGTCGACCCGTCCGTGGCAGCGCCGCACTCCATCGAGGAGTTCGTCAAGGGCTACGAGGAGGGGGGCAGGCTTCGGGGGTTGCGATGCGCGAACTGCGGCCTCGTGACCGCCACCTGGGGTCTCGCCTGCTCCCGGTGCGGACGCTACCCGCTCGAGGAGGCGGAACTGTCCACGAACGGCACGGTCGTCGCGTTCACGATCCAGACGGTGCCGGGCGATGAGTTCTTGAACGATGCACCGTACGCCTACGTGGTCGTCGACCTGGAGCGCGGCGGGCGCGTGACGGGCTGGATGCCCGGCGTGCGCTCGGACGAGGAGCTTCGTGTCGGGGACCCGGTCCACTACGTCCCCAGCTACAAGCCCGGCGTCCAGTTCGCCAAGGGCTCCGGGAGTCCCGGTCCGCGGCCGGAGGAGCATCGATGACCGAGACGAGCCCCCCCGAAGGGGACCGCGTCTGGTTCTCCCGGTATCCTCCCACCGTCCCCCGCCACCTTACGATTCCGTCCGAGCTCTTGACCGATCTGTTGGAGTCCAGCGTGAAGCGTTGGCCCGACCGGACCGCGATCGTCTACTACGGTTCCCGATGGAGCTACCGGGAGCTCTGGGACGCGAGCGAGCGATTTGCGGCCGCCCTCGCTCGGGAAGGCATCGGAGCCGGGGACCGGGTCGCGCTCTATCTGCCGAACTGTCCGGCGTACCCCATCGCCTTCTTTGGTGTGCTGCGACTCGGCGCTGTGGTCGTCCAGGTAAGCCCGCTCTACCTGGGACAGGACCTTTCTCGATTGTTGAAGGACTCGACACCGAAAGCGCTCGTCACGCTCGAGATCCTCTACCCGAACCTCGCCAAGGTAGCATCCGAGTACGCGGTTCCGGCGGTGTTCGTCGCGCGTCTTCGGGAATTCTATCCGTGGGTCGTTCGTCCGTTCGTCAACTCCGTCCTCCGACGGCAGAAGATGCCGACCGAGTTCCCGACCGACCGATGCGTCCGACCGTGGCACGAGGCGCTCGCAAAGGGGGGTACCGTGCCCCGGCTGACCGCCGACCCAGGGACGACCGTGGCGGTGCTCCAGTACACCGGAGGGACGACGGGCAAACCGAAGGCCGCCGTCCTGACGCACCGCAACCTGGTGGCTAACGTCGTCCAGGGCAACGCATGGAACATCCGGCTCGAGCCCGGCAACGAGGTCGTGATGGCCGCGATCCCGCTGTTCCACATCTACGGGCTCACGGTCGCGCTCCTCATGGGGCTCGCCGCTGGAGGCACGGTCGTGCTCCAGACGCGGCCGGAGATCCGAGAGCTGCTCAAGCTCATCGACCGATACCAGCCGACCCAGTTCCCTGGAGTGCCGGCGCTCTACCTCGCCTTCACGCGACAGCCGGACCTCGCCAAGTATCAGATCCGGTCGATCCGCTACTGCGTCAGCGGCTCCGCGCCCCTGCCGGCCGAGGTCCAGCGCCGGTTCGAGGAGCTCACGGGATCGTCCCTGGTCGAGGGATATGGACTTTCGGAGACGTCCCCGATCACGCACGTGAATCCGCTCTCGGGAGAACGGCGACTTGGCTCGATCGGCGTGCCGGTTCCCGAGACCGACCATCGCGTGGTCGACCTCGAGACCGGGACGAAGGTGCTGCCGGTCGGCGAGGTGGGCGAGCTCTCGGTCCGCGGTCCCCAGGTGATGCGGGAGTACTATCAACAGCCGGAGGAGACCGCGCTCGTCCTGAAGGACGGATGGTTCCGGACCGGCGACGTCGCACGGATCGACGCGGACGGATTCGCCTACATCGTCGACCGCAAGAAGGACATGGTCAACGTCGGTGGCTTCAAGGTCTATCCTCGTGAGGTGGAGGAGGTGCTGTTCCAGCACCCGGCCGTCGCGGACGTGGCGGTCGTGGGAGGGCCGGACCCGGAGCGCGGCGAATCGGTGGTGGCGTTCGTCGTGCGGAAACCCGGTGTGGCGGTGACCCCGAACGAACTGATCGCCTTCGTCCGGGACCGGATCGCCCACTACAAGGCCCCGAGCCGGGTCGAGTTCCGGGACCAGCTTCCCCGCAGCGGCGTGCAGAAGGTGCTTCGCCGCGTCCTGCGGGAGGAGGCGGCGTCGCTTCCCCCGGTGACGGGTCCGGTGCGGTAGCGCTTCCCCCTACAGGCCCCGCAGGAGGATGTCGCGGGAGACCACCAGGCGCTGGATCTCGTTCGTCCCCTCGAAGATCTCGGCGATGCGCGCGTCTCGGTAGGCGCGCTCGATCGGAGTTCCGCGGATGTAGCCGAGACCCCCGTGGACCTGGAGCGCCTCGTCGATCACCTCGCTCGCCCACTCCGAGCCGAGGCACTTCACGATCGCCGCCTCTCGGGTCTTGTCGAACCGCTCGAGCCGGCTCCACGCCTTCGGGTCGGTACCCATCCGGTCCTGGTGGGCGGCCGCCTGGTAGACCATCAGCCGGAGAGCGTGGACCTTCATCGCCATGTCGGCGAGCTTGAACTGGATCACCTCGTACTCGCTGATCGGCAGGCCGAACTGCGTTCGATTCTTCGCGAACTCGACCGCCTGGTGGCACGCGGCCTGCATCCCGCCGAGCGCCCCCGCTCCGAGGGAGACTCGGCCGACGTCGAGCGCGGTCATCGCGACGTGGAACCCTTTCCCGACCTCGCCGAGGACGCGCTCGGGTCCCACCCGTACGTGGTCGAGGACCAGCTCGGCCGTCGAGGTCCCGTGCAACCCCATCTTCTTCTCGCAGCGCCCGACGGAGTATCCCGGAAGGTCGGAATCGATCAGGAACGCCGTGACCCCGCCGTTCGCCCCGAGCTT
>DATJVA010000140.1:0-4014 GCA_035502015.1 Thermoplasmata archaeon
GGGGGTGCGACCCTGAAGGTCGTCCTCTACCTGCATCTCCATCAGCCGTGGCGGCTCGGGCGGTTCCGGTACCTTGACCTCGGGTCCGGCCGGTCGTACTTCGACATCGACCGGAACCTTTCGATCTTCCGGGGGATCGCCGAGCGGTCGTATCGGCCGGCCCTGGACCGGCTCAAGCGCGCGTTGGACGAGCATAAGGAGTTCCGGTTCAGCCTCTCCGTCACCGGAACGTTCCTCGAGCAAGCGCGGCTCGCCGCCCCTGACGTGATCGACCGGCTCCGGTCGCTCTACGCGACCGGTCGTGTGGCGCTCCTGGCGGAGACGTACTACCACTCGCTCGCCTTCCTCGTCCCCCCGCCCGAACTCAGCGAGGAGGTCGCGCTTCACCGGGAGATGCTCGAAAAGGAGTTCGGAGCCAAGCCGAAAGTGCTCCGGATGACCGAGCTCGCTTACTCGGACGACATCGCGCGATTCGCGGAGGGGGAGAGGTTCCGGGGAATGCTCGCCGAGGGCTGGGAAGGGGTCCTCCGAGGCGAACCGTCGACATATCCCTACTGCGCCGCCCCGGTCCCGACGTTGACGCTCCTGCTCCGGCACTACCCGCTCAGCGACGACGTCGGCTTTCGGTTCTCCTCCAGCGGGTGGAACGAGTTCCCCCTCACGGCCGAGAAGTACGCCCGGTGGCTGGCCTCCACCCCGGGAGAGATCGTCGGCCTCTTCATGGACTTCGAGACGTTCGGCGAACACCACCCGGCGCGCTCGGGGATCCTGGAGTTCCTAAGCGCCCTACCCTCCGAGGTCCGACGTCATCCGCATCTCGGATGGGCGACCGTCGAGGAGGCGGCCGCGCTGCCGCCGCGGGCGCCCCTTTCGGTTCCGTACACGATGAGCTGGGCGGACCAGAACCGAGACCTTGGCGCGTGGCTCGGCAACGACCTTCAGCGTTCGGCGTTCGAGGCGGCCAAGAAGGTCGGCGTGCTCGCGCGCCGGACCGACGACCCGGCGATCCTTACCGACTGGCGGCGGCTTCTCACGTCCGATCATTTCTACTACATGTATGTAAGCGGTCACGGCGCCGACCAGGGCGTCCACCAGTACTTCTCGAGCTATGAGAGCCCGTACGACGCCTACGCGAACTACATGAACGCCCTGACCGACCTTCGACGGCGAGCGCTCGACCGGCTCGGGGTCCCGATCCTGAAGTAGCGGGTCCACGACGGCTCGCTCACGGGTCGAACCGAACCGTTAAAGCGGTTCGAGGCCCCGCTCCCTCCCCGGAAGGCTCACCGGCCGCTCTCACGAACGCCGGCTTCCGGGCGCGAGCGGATGATCACTCAGGTCACGGGGAACGGCCGCGTGCTCCTGACCGTCAACGAGAACGGCGATTGGAACGAGCTGTTCTATCCGTTCCCGGGCCAGTTCCAGCAGCTGCGGGAAGCCCGTCTCGGGGTCTTTGACGTCACCGGTTCGAAGTTCACGTGGCTCCGACAGGGAAACGGCTTCACGATCCAGCAGACCCCATACGGGGCCGGCCACCTTCCCCAATCGGTTTGGAAGGGCCATGGAGTCACGATCTCGGTCCGAGACCATGTCCATCCCAACCACGACCTGGTCGCGCGAGTGTTCCGGATCCGCGCCGACACTCCCCGGCCGCTGCGTCTCTTCGCGTACCACGCCTTTCAGATCGCCGAGTCGATGTACCAGGACACCGCGTTCGTCGACGCGGCCGTCCCGTCGCTCGTCCACTACAAGCGGGGGTACTTCTTCGAGTTCTTCGCCGACCCGCCGTACACGCGGGCGGTGTGCGGCGAACACACCCTGAAGGGCCTCCAGGGGACCTACGTCGACGCTGAGGACGGACGCCTCGAAGGTCGTTCGGTGGCCCACGGAGCGGCCGACAGCGTGATGGAGTGGGACCTCGACGTGGTCCCCGACCGGGACACCGAGATTCGCCTCTTTCTCGCGGCCGGGCGGAGCCTTCCCGCAGTGCATCAGATCCGGGACTACGTACGGAACGGGGGTTCGGCGCGGTTCATTCGCGAGTCCGAAGCGTTCTGGGAGACCTGGGTCCAGCGACGGCTACCGCATCCGCCGCGCGGGCTCAGTGACCTCGCTCGAGACGTCTACCGCGCGAGCGTTCTGCTGATGCGCCACTCGACGGGTCCGAACGGCGCGATCATCGCATCCCCCGATACCCGCTCCTTGGTGGCCGCCGGCGACACGTACAACTACTGCTGGTGGCGAGACGGTGGCTACGTCTCGAAGGCGATGGACGAGGCCGGCCTATACGAGAACGCCACCCACTTCCTCCGGTTCGCCCAGCAGTGCCAGAATCCGGACGGGTCCTTCTTTCACCGGCACTACCCGGACGGCGCGGTAGGGAGCACTTGGCATCCGCCACCGTTCCTGCAGATCGACCAAACGGCCACGGTGATCGCTGCGGCGTGGCACCACTTCAAGCGGGGCGCCGACCCGGACGTGCTTCTCGACCTGTGGCCGCTCGTGAAAGGAGCGGCCAATTTCCTCGCGAGCTTCCGAGACCCCGAGACGCGACTGCCGGGCGCCAGCTTTGACCTCTGGGAGGAGCGGTTCGGGATACACGCATACTCCACGGCCGCCGTCGCGCACGCGCTCGAACGGGCGGCCCGCGTCGCCGCCGAGATCGGCAAGGACCCGACGAACTGGAGAACCGCGTCGGAAGAGATCTCCCGCCTGGGCGTCGAGCGATTCTGGAATGCCCAGGAGAACCGCTTCGTCCGGTCCCTCTCGCCCCGAGACGACCGGCTCGATGCTTCGCTGCTGCTTGCGCTCAAGTTGGGCCTGCTCGCCTGGACCGACCCTCGAGCGAAGGCGGTGGTGGACGGAATCGAGGGGCGGCTCTGGGTCCCCGGAATCGGAGGCTTGGCCCGGTACGAGGGCGACAAGTACTACGGGAACGAGAACCCGTGGATCGTCTGCACGCTCTGGCTCGCAGAAGCACGCCTTCGTCTCGGAGAACGCGACCGGTGTCGGGAACTGATCGAATGGGCCGCCACACACGCCACGCCGACCCGGCTTCTTCCCGAGCAGATCGACCGAACGACCGGTGAGGCGAAGAGCGCCACGCCACTCACCTGGTCTCATTCCACGTTCGTTGACGTGGTCCACAAGTTCGCCGAGTCGGAACGCGGGGGCGTACTGCCCGAGGAGTAGGCACGTTGCTCCGTCGGGCTGCAGGCTACCCGAACCGTGCGCTTTCCGGCCGAGGACCTCTATCGGTACCGACCGGTGAGAAGTCAGTAGAGGGTGCCTCTGGGCTACCACGAACGACGTCCGGTCCCGGAGGCCGCAAGCGACGGAGAATCCAAGAGGTGCCGTGACTACGCGCCCTCCAACTCGCGTGAGGGGAGGCGTTGGGACCACCATGTCGAGCAGCGGAACGGGACGGAGGTCGTCGGGCAGTCCGGCCGGAGGCTCGGTCGGTCGGACAGACACGGTCCTCGGGATCGACCTCGGCGCCACCAAAGTGGTGAGCGCCCTGGTCTCCGCCGACGGCACGTTCCTGCAACACAGCGGGCGGCAGGTCCACGCGAACGACGGCCCTGACCGTGTGATCGAAGCTCTGGTGCGGGTCGCCCGGTCGTGCCTCGGCGAGGGCGCGACCGCTTCGCCGTATGCGGTGGGGGTAGCGGTGGCGGCCCAAGTCGACCCGGCGAGCGGGAGCGTGATCCACGCCCCAAATCTCGGCTGGCGAAATGTTCCGCTCTCGCAGCGAATCTCCCGGGCCCTCGGGGGAGTGCCCGTCGTCGTGCTCAACGACGCGCGGGCGGCGACGCTCGCCGAGTGGCGGCTCGGGTCGGGTCAAGGAGCGACCGACCTGTTCTGCATGATCCTCGGCACCGGGGTCGGCGGGTCGGCCGTCGTTGGAGGTCATCTGCTCGAGGGGGGTTCGCATGCCCTCGGCGAGGTGGGTCACCTCACGGTCGCGAGCGGGGGTCGAAAGTGCCATTGTCCGAACTCCGGCTGCTTTGAGGC
>DATJVA010000141.1:0-2592 GCA_035502015.1 Thermoplasmata archaeon
CACGGTGCTTCCGGACGACTGGCGCCGGCCGTTCATGGGGTAGCGCGACCGGACGAGCCCCTCCGAACTCTTTCGAGGAGAGCTGGCGGTCCGGCTCTCGTCCCTGAGGAGGCGACCCGTCGCTCTACGGAGCGCTGGGAGGACGGCCGAGGTCCTTCATGATCTGCTCGTACTGTTCCCGGGTGATCTCGCCCCGAGCATACCGCATCCGGGCGATCGCCACCGGTCGATTCATGCCGGGGTTCCCGCCGTAGCGCCGACCGTAGCGGCTCGCGCGGGTGCTCCAGAACGCGACCCGGACGATGAAGAAGACAATGATGAGGACGAAGAAGAGCAGGAAGAATCCCCCAAAAAGACCGAAACGGTACGGGTAGCTCGGCGATGAAACGCCGAACGCGGAAGGGAAGAGGAGGAGCAGCAGGAGCAACGCCGCGACGCCGGCGAGCACCACTCCGATGACTACGGGGAGCCAGCGGAAGGGTCGACTCGGGGGTGCCAACATCGGAGGACGGTAGTACGGCGCGGGGTCGTTCATGGGGCCCTGCGTATCGAACTCGTTCTTCCGGGATAAGAAACGTGCTCCCGTCAGCGGTCAAGTTCTCGGGACGGACCCCGCGGGCTCCGCCCGCGGCGGGGAGGCCGACCCGAGCCGGTCCCGGGGCGTCTACTGGGTCGCCGAGGCGCTGCCACCGGGGCGAGCCTCGTCCGCCTTCACGACCTCGGCGTAGAGGAACTCGAGGGGAGCGTGCTCCTTGCGCTTTCTCTGCTCCGCCTCGGTCGACCGCAGCTCCGTCCGGCGAATCTTCCCACTGATCGTCTTCGGGAGCTCGGGGGTGAACTCGAGGATCCTCGGGATCTTGTAGTGCGCGAGCCGGGTCCGGCAGAACAGGAAGATGTCGCGCGCGAGGTCCGCGTTCGGCACCTGACCGGGCTTCAGGATGATGAACGCCTTCACGAGCGCCCCACGGATCGGGTCCGGGCTTCCGATCACCGCGGCTTCGGCGACCGCGGGGTGCTCGGTGAGCGCGCTCTCGACCTCGAACGGCCCGATCCGGTAGTCGGAGGATTTGATGACGTCATCCGCGCGGCCGACGAACCAGAACCGGCCGTCCGAGTCCCGGTACGCCCGGTCCCCCGTGTAGTACCATTCGCCGCGGAACGCCTTCGCGGTCACTTCGGGCGAGGCCCCGAGGTACCCGGCGAACAGCCCGGGGGGTCGGTTCGTGACCCGGACCGCGATGTTGCCTTCCTTCTCCTCCTTGACCTCGACACCGTGCTCGTCGACGACCCGGACATCGTAGAGGAACGACGGCCAACCGACCGAGCCGGGCTTGATGTCGCGGCCGGGCATGTTCCCGACCATCAGCGTCGATTCGGTCTGTCCATAGCCGTCCCGCAGGGTGACGCCCGTTCCTTTCCGCCAGGCGTCGATCACCTCGGGGTTGAGCGGTTCGCCGGCGCTCACGCACTCGCGGAACCGAAACTTGTAGCGGGCCAGGTCCTGGAGGATGAACATCCGCCAGACGGTCGGCGGGGCACAGAAGGTCGTCACCGCGTGGTCCTGCAGCTCCTGAAGCTGCCGGGGCGCGTCGAATCGCCCCGAGTAGTGAAACGAGAAGGTGGAGGCGCCGACGTTCCAGGGCGCGAAGAACGAGCTCCACGCGAACTTCGCCCAGCCGGCCTGGCTGATGTTAGAGTGGACGTCTCCGGGCTTCACACCGACCCACGCGGACGTGGTGAGGTGGCCGATCGGGTAGCTCGTGTGCGTGTGGGTAACGATCTTCGGGAGACCGGTCGTGCCCGACGTGAAGAAGAGGAACAGCGGGTCGCTCGACCGGGTGTTGGCGGCCGTCGCCTCGCTCGACTCGGTCCGGCTCGCGTCGACCGAGATCCAACCCGGCCTCAGTCCACCCGTGATCAGCTTGATCGGGATGGGGTGGCCGGTCGACATCTCCGCCCAGTCGATCTTCTTCGCACTCACAGGGTCCGCGAGGACCGCTCCCGGCCGGAGCTGGCGGAACCGGTACTCGATGTCCGAGGGAGAGAGGATCGTGGCGGCCGGGACGAGCACGAAGCCGCCCTTGATGGCGGCGTAGTAACTGAGCCAGACCTCCGGATAGACCGGCAGCATCACGAACAGAGATTGCTGCTCCTTGAGTCCGAGCCCGCGCAGGAGGTTGAGGAGGCGGTTTCCCGCCTCGACAAACTGACGGTACGTGAGCCTGAGCTCGTGGTCGCGGTCATCGGCCCAGATGAGCGCCGCGCGGTCCGGCGAGCGCTTTAGCTGACGGCCCTCGAACACCTCGCGGGCCCAGTTGAACCGCTCCGGCACTTCGATCCGGTCTCGAACCAGGGGTTCGATCTCGCCTCGTTCCACGAGGTCGAACGCCTGCTGCAGCTGTATCATGAGAACCTCGGGACAATTGTGCCGTCCGGGCTACTTACGAGTTACGTGATGGAAAAATGAGCGGACGGGGAGCGCGCCGCGGCGGATGCGCCGCCGGGGCTGGTGCTGCCGGTCAAGCACCTGGGGCGAACGGGAGGCTCGGAGGGCAGGCTGGCCTTCGGGGGCGACGCGGTGGTGTACTCGAC
>DATJVA010000142.1:0-3446 GCA_035502015.1 Thermoplasmata archaeon
ACCGCGAACACCTTGGTATGGAGGTCGAGTCCCAAGTGGTGACCTACGAGTGGCTGAGTCCGAACCCCGGCCATCGGCGCGGCGCCACCCTCTGGGCCGCGCTGCCGACCGACGACCGGGACTGGGGGCGCGGCCGGCCGACGGCCATGGTGAACTACCGGGTCGAGAACCTCGAAGAGCTCCTGGCCCAGCTCCGGACGGAAGGGGTCGAGGTCGATGGAAAGACCGAGGACTCCGAACACGGTCGGTTCGGTTGGGTCACCGACCCCGACGGCAATCGGGTCGAGCTGTGGGAGCCTCCACCGAACCGCTACCGGTCGTCCGACCATCACGTCCCGATGGAGTGACGAACCGGGGTGGTCAGGTCCCCATGTCCCCGCCGGCACCGACCTCGAGCGGGGCGACGCGGGAGCTCACGGGCAGTTACCGCCCGCCGCTTCCGGGGGCCCAGGACTCCGGAGCATGGTCGAAGGACGACCACATCGAACTCTCGGTGCTCCTGCGTCGAGGCTCGGCGGGGTCCCTCGAGCCGACGTTCGCTTCCCTCGAGGGCACATCGATCGCGCACCGGACCTACCTCACCCGCACGCGCTTTGCGGCGATCCATTCGGCCCGGGAGGCGGACGTACGCCATGTCCGGGAGTTCGGGCTCCGCCAGGGACTCTCAGTGGGAATGGTGGACCCGGTCCGAAGGACGATGAGCCTCCATGGGTCAATCGCCAGCGCCGCCCGGGCGTTCGGAGTGGAGGTCCACCGCTTCGACCACCCGTCGGCGACGTACCGCGCCCCATTGGCGCCGATCCAGCTGCCGGTCGAGCTGGGAGAGACGGTCGTCGGGGTGTTCGGCCTCGACAACCGCCCCCAGCTGCGTCCCCACTTCCGTCGGAACGCCGATCCCCGGGCCACCGGCTACCCCGTACCGACCGTAGGGGCCGCCTACAGTTTTCCGACCGGCCTCACGGGTTCGGACCAGTGTATCGGGCTTCTCGAGTTCGGAGGAGGGTACTCGTCGGAGGACCTCGCATCCTACTTCGGCGGACTCGGAGTGCCCGTGCCCGAGGTCGTATCGGTCGGCGTAGATGGAGCGGCGAACGCGCCGACCGGTGACCCGAACGGGCCGGACGCCGAGGTCGAGCTGGATATCGAGACGGCCGGGGCCCTCGCCCCGGCCGCTCGCATCGTGGTCTACTTCGCGCCGAACACCGAGCAAGGATTCGTCGATGCGATGACGACCGCGGTTCATGACAACGCGAACCGCCCGTCGGTGATCTCGATCAGCTGGGGAGGACCCGAGAACAGCTGGTCCGCCACCGCCCGAGCAGCCTTCGAGGCGGTCACGCAGGACGGCGCTCTGCAAGGGGTCACGATCCTCGCGGCATCGGGCGACCAGGGAGCCTCGGACGGCGAGGCGACCGGGAACCGCACGGTCGACTTTCCCGCCTCGAGCCCCTACGTGCTCGGGTGTGGCGGCACTCGCCTCACCCTCGCAGGCGGGAAGATCGTCTCGGAGACGGTCTGGAACGACCTCGGCCAGAACGAGGGCGCCACCGGCGGTGGGGTCAGCGAGGAGTTCCCGAAACCGAGCTACCAGACCGGCGCCGTCGTCCCTTCCGCGCCGAACGGTTTCGCGGGCCGTGGCGTCCCGGACGTGGCGGGGAACGCTGACCCGCAGACCGGCTACGCGGTGTTCGTGGACGGCGCGCCAGCGGTGATCGGGGGTACCAGCGCGGTCGCTCCGCTCTGGGCCGCGCTCGTCGCGCGGTTGAGCCAAGGGATTGGGAAGCCGCTCGGATTTGCAAACCCCGCGATCTACTCGGCCGCCGTTTCGAGCACGCTGCGGGACATCACCTCGGGGGACAACGGCGGCTACACGGCCGGTCCCGGATGGGACCCGTGCACCGGGCTCGGTTCTCCCCAGGGGAGCCGCCTACTGGCCGCGCTCAAGTCCTGAGGGGTGAGCGGGTTCCCTCTCGCGGCACCTCTTCGGGTGGAGAATAGACGAACCGGACGTTCGCCTCGGCGAGCTTACGAAGGGCGCGGATCTTCAGTCGGAGGAAGAACGAGTTGAACAGCAGCACCTCGATCGGGTCCCAGAGCATGACCCATACGACGACGACAAAGAGCAGGTAGACCAGGGCGGCCACGTACCCTTCTGCGCTCAACGCCCCCACTTGGGAGTAGAAGATCCCGATCACGAGGACCGCAAGGAGCACCACGGGCACGGCGTAGCGTAGTGACGCGAAGCCCTCGGAACGGTTCACGTGGCGGTCCAGTTCGGCGAGCTCGCGTTCCGTCGCGAAGAACTTGGAGAGGCGCTCCCGGACATCCGCCTCTTCGGCCGGCGGCATGGGGGGGCTCGTAAGGCCCACGACGATCTCGACCGAAGGGGCCGAACGCTGCGCTCGGGTGGACTGGAGAAGGAACGCCGCGATGGACGGCTGGAGCACCGGCCCGACGTACGGGTACTTTGGTGAGGCACTTTCGTCGAACAGCGACCCCGCGTCCTTGAGTCGGAGCTCGACGCGTCCGGGATTCCCGGAACCCGGTCCTCCGGGCGAGCTCGGACGTAGAGTGGACGGAAGCGCACCGGATGGACCGGGAGTCTCCGCGTGGGACCCGCTCACGAAATCGCGACGGGGCCTCCCTCCATTAGCCCCATCGCCCGAAGCCCGCGCAAGGCAATGGGTTCACCAGTAAACCCAAAACCGATGCCCTCCGCGAGCCATCGGTGGTTGCAGGGTAGCCAGAGAATGCCGAAATCACCTCGAGAAGTCCGCTCCGGAGGCTCGATTGTCAACTTCGATTGACAGGGAGGCTATCCCGCGTGTCCTGCTCGAAACCGCGTTTACGGGTAAGTCTAAGTGGGAAGGTCCTATGGAAGTTCCGATGGTGGCCCTCAGGATTCCGACGGCCAGCAAGGAGTCGCTTGCGACGGATCGCCGGGTCGGCGCTTTCTCGCGACCCCACCCCACCCGTGCGGAGGGTGTGCCATGATGCTGATGGTCAGCGTCCAGAATCTGGAAGAGGCCAAGGAAGCGGTCGCCGGCGGTGCCGACATTGTCGACGTGAAGAACCTTCGCGAGATGATGGTCGGATCGAACTTCCCGCCGGTGGTTCGGGAGGTCCGCAACGCCTTCCCGAAGCACATCCACGTCAGCGTGACGCTCGGCGTGGTTCCGAACCAGGCCGGGACGGTCGCGATGGCGGTCTACGGGGCGGGCGCGCTCGGCGCCACGTCCGTGAAGGTCGGCTTCGTGGACAGCGATTACGAGACCGCCCTACGGATCCTGAACGAGAGCCGCCGCGCGCTCGAGGGATTCGACACGAAGCTCATCGCGGCGACGTTCGCTGACAGCCACCTCTACCACGGCATCGACCCGACGCTCGTCGTCCGTCTCGGAAAGGAGAGCAAGAGCGACGGCATCCTGATCGACACGCTCGTCAAG
>DATJVA010000143.1:0-12155 GCA_035502015.1 Thermoplasmata archaeon
CGTTGGGGGGTAAGATTGTCGAAGCATTCGATTTACCTCCCGGCACTCTAGGCGCTTCTCGGCGACGAGTGAAACGCGAGTAACAACCTTAGAGACGCGTTTTCCGTCTTGAGGGAACCCCCCCAAAGCAGCCTCGTCCACGACGGTCGGAGCTGCGCTTAGGAGACAACGAATTCTATCTCGGCCTTTCCTGAAGGCACTCCATCGCGGGAGCGTTGAATGATTGCGCTCCACCGGAAGTCATCCAGACCGGGGAGCCCCGCTGCTACGCCCGGAGTGGCATTTATCGACGAGTGATTCCGCACCATGTTGTAGTGGACTCGAAACCCCTCAAGCAGCACCTTCGGGCCGCTGCGACCGTGGAGTCCGCGCATGACCTTGATCCGCTCTTTCTCGGTCCCGTGGAGACGTTCGACTAGATTGTTCGACTTCTTCGCTCGAATCGATGGCACTCGAACGTGCGGATTCACCACTTCCGATCCGCTTCGGAACCAGAGTTCGCGCCCAATCGCCTTCCGATAAGCGGGCATCCCGTCCGTCCGCACCTCAAGGGGCCGATCAGGAGTGGCCCCCTTCGCCCGTCGAATCACCAGGGCAGCGTCTCGCACCCTGCGCAACCTAGAAACGTGGGTCGCCAGGAGGAACCGAGTGCTGGCATCCACAACATTCCAAACCCACCGGGGGTTGCCGTCTGCGGCGATCACGGTCTCGTCGATGCTCCACTGCTCGCCGGTGCGCGATTGTAACGAATCCATCCACCTGGCAGCCTCCGGAACAAACCGTGTGATCCAGCCATAGATCGTTCCCGGCGAAACGGTCACTCCGTAGGCTTGCTGGAGGTGATCCGATACCTTTCTCAGAGAGAGACCCCGAAAGTACAGGTCGAGAGCTAGCGCCACCGTACGAGAATGATGGCGAAGGCGAAGTTCTCCAGGACGGTGAGTGAAACGGGCACTGCACTCCTTGCAGAGATAGCGACTGACCGCGCCGCTCTTGTTGTGTCGCCTCCCGAAGCGAATGATTCGAGACGAGCCGCAACCAGGGCATTCCGACGCTGCCGAGTCCGGCTCTGGTGAACTCGACAAGCGGTCCCGGTAGCGGATCGATAGAATGTGGATGCAGACCCGGCGGGTACAGCGGTGGAACGCGCACGAACAAGACCAGTGATCCCTCCGAACCAGGACCTCGTACTTGCGGCCAGGTCTGCTCTGGGAAAGAACCTCGTGCCGGGTGGTAGAGAATGACCGAATCTGGTCACCCCGGGCGACAATCGCAAGGGCGGGAGTGCGCGAATCCGGCCAAGGGACGAAGGCGTTGGTCTCCACAGCTCGGCTCCGCTAGCGAGGATGCATTCTGGATTCTAGGGAATTCCGGACCTAACGGAACGTGAAAAGTGCCCAGAGACCCGCGTGTCTGACGTTTGTACCGGAACAAGTGTCCGGCCATCAACGATCAGACGATTTTGGCTCGTTGCGAGGGGGCTTGGGCCCGTTTGTCAGACACGCGAATGCGCATCAGAATGTGCATATCTTGCTCAAGCCCACGTCGGCGAAAACGCCTTACCACCCGCAAACTGAGCGGCGAAAAGAAGAGACCCCTCCACCACCCGATTCTGAACAGTACCCGAGCAGCAGCACGTATATATACGGCGGACACGGCTCGGGAAGCGCTGCTGACAACCGTCCGACAAACGGGCTCGTTCCGGCGTCGGTGGCGGCAGGCTGAGGGATCGGAGGAAACGCCCGATGCACCTGAAACGGGTCAAGCTGAGGAACTTCAAATCGTTCGCCGGGGCGACCGAGATCCCATTCCAGCCAGGGTTCACCGGCGTGGCCGGCCCTAACGGGATGGGGAAGTCGAACATCTCCGACGCGATCCTGTTCGTCCTCGGCCCGACCAGTTCCAAGGCCCTCCGGGCGGAACGATTGACCCATCTGTTCTTCAACGGTGGTTCGTCGAAGAAGCCCGCCACCGAGTGCGAGGTCTCGCTCGTCTTCGACAACTCGGACAAGCTTCTGCCGGTCGAGACGCCGGAAGTCGAGGTCACTCGCTACGTCAAGCTCGCGCCGAGCGACCCGGACGGATATTATTCGTACTTCTACGTCAACGGTAAGCGCACTACCCAGACCGAGATCGACTCCCTGCTATCGCACGCCCGCCTCTCGGGAGATGGCTACAACCTGGTCCAGCAGGGGGACATCAACAAGATCGTCACGATGGGCCCGATCCCGCGACGTGGCCTCGTCGAGCGCCTCGCCGGCATCAGCCAGTTCGACGAGGAGCTTGAACGGGCGGCGACGAAGCGGACCGACCTGGACGGCAACCTCGACCGGATCCAAACGCTCCTGACCGACATCAAGAGCCGCCTTGCCGGTCTCGAGGGTCAGCGTCTTCTCGCGATACAGTACAAGCAGCTTCAGGACGACAAGAAGCACTCCGAAGCTCGCCTCGCCCGGGCGGGTCACCGACTCGCCGAGCGCGAGCTCGCCACGTGCCGAAAGCAGGTCGACCAGGTCCGCGCAGAGATCGAACAGCTCGACAAGGCCCGGACCGCGCTCTCGTCCGAGCAGAACGAGCTCGCGGCCGCGATCGACCAGCTCGACCGGGAGATCGCTGAGGCCGGAGGTGCGGCCGCCATCAAGTTCAAACAAGAGGTCGACGAGAAGAAGATGGCCTTCGCCCGGCTCGACCAGAACCTTGGCCATCTCAAAGAGGCTCTCGAGGCCGCGGCGAATCAGGCCGACGAGCTCGTCAAGGCCGTCAAGGCGGACGAGAGCCAGGAGTCCGCCCTGAAGGGTCAGGAGACCGAGCTCGCCGACCGCCTCTCCTCTCTCGAGAAGACCGCCGAAGCGAACGCCCGCGACATCCAGTCGGCGACGGGAACTCCCGGAAAGGGCCGGGACAAGCTCGCGGCGGCGCGCAAGCAACAGCTCGAGCTCGCCCGCCAGACCGAAACGAAGCAGACCGCGTGGACCGAGGCGGTGCAGGCGCGTGAGTCCGCGAGCGCCTCGCTGCGAACCTCGGAACTCTCGGAGGCTCAGGCGGAGGACGACCTGCGCGAACGGGAGGTCGAGGTAAAGGACCTCGAGCTCCGCATCAAGGAGGCCACCCCCGGAAAGAACGGCAAGAACGGTTCGGGCCCGTCGACCGGCGACCTCCAGAAGGAGCTGTTCGCCCTCAAGAACAAGGAGAAGAGCCTCATCGCGGAATGCGACCGGCTCGCCCAGGAGGTCCTCGAGCTCAACCGACGCTACATGGCCCTCGACGCCCGCCTGAAAGCGCGAGCGGAGGGAGGCACACGGCCCACGGCCCTGGCCGCGGTCGACTATCTTCTCTCCCAGCGGAACCTCGGAAAGATCGAGGGGATCCGCGGGACGGTCGAGGAGCTTGCCGACTTCGACCCGAAGTTGAAGACCGCGCTCCAGGTCGCGGGTGGGAGCCGGTTCCAAGCGCTCGTCGTTGAAACCGACCAGGTCGCCGAGGAGTGCATCAAGCTCCTGCGCGAGGAGAAGCGCGGCCGTGCGACGTTCCTACCGCTCAACAAGATGCTCCCGGGCCGCCCCCACGGGAAGTCCCAAGTGGTCGCCAAGACCCCCGGGGCGAACGGGTTCGCGATCGACCTCGTCAAGTTCGACGAGTCGCTCCGCCCCGCCTTCTGGTACGTCTTCGGCGAGACCGTCGTCATGGAGGACCTCGCCCGGGCACGGGCCCAGATGGGAGGCGTCCGTCTTGTCACGCTCACCGGGGACCTGATCGAGGCGACCGGAGCGATCTCGGGAGGCTATGTCGACCCGACCAACCAAGGGCGGGGCGGCGACTCCGCGGTCGAGCTGAAGCGGCTCGGCGACGAGCTCCGGCAAAAAGGTGCCGCCGAGACGGCCGGTCGAGCGGAGCTCGCGAAGGTCACCGAGCGGATCCGCACCGTAGCCGAAGAGCTCTCGACCCGTTCCATTCAGGACCAGGCCCACCAATCGGCACGCGAGGTCTTCGACAAGGACCTCGATGCGGCCCGGGACCGGCTCGTCGCTGCAAAGGCGCGCATCGACGGTGCCCGGTCCGACCAGAAGAAGGCCGAGGCCGCCCTCGCCGCGGCCGAGGCACAGGTCAACCGGCTGGCCGAGGAGATCGCCGCGCTCAAGGAGCAGGCTCAGAAGGCTCAGGAGCAGTACCTGAGCCAGCTGCCCGAGGCCGTTTCGTCGCATCTTCGCTCGCTCCAAGAGGCCGCACAGAAGACCGCGGAAGAGCGAGTGCAGGTGAACGGCGAGCTCGAGTCGGTCCGGGCATCGCTCACAGCGCTCGCCGCCAACCTCGAGGCGCGCCGCTCGGACCTCGATAAGGCCCAGAAGGAGATCTCCGCCAAGAAGAAGGAGATCGCCCAGACCGAGCGCTCCCTGAAGGAAGCGCGGGCCGCCCTCGAAGCGCTCAAGGGTGTCGAGTCAAAGCAGAGCGAGTCCGCTCGAGCCCAGTCGGAGAAGAAAAAGAAGCTCGACTCCGACCGGCTCGAAGTCACGGCGAAACTGGCCCAGACCCAGGCGAACCTCGAGACCCGGCGGGGCATGCTGACGCAGGAGGAGACCCGCCTCGCTGTCGCCGAGCAAAGGGTCAAGGAGCTCGACGAGGCGCTCAAGCAGTTCCCCGACCCGGAGCCGGACGAGAAGCCGGTGTCGGTCGAGGAGCTCAAGCGGAAGATCGCGGCCCTCGAGCAGCAGCTCCAGGGGATGGGGGATGTCAACCTGCGGGCCGTCGAAGAGTACGACCAGGAGAAGTCGCGCTCCGAGGAGTTCCAGTCCGAGGCCGAACGTCTTACGAGCGAGAAGAACGAACTGCTCGCGCTGGTCGGCGAGATCGAAAAGAAGAAGCGCGAGAAGATCACCGAGGTCGTCGCCCAGGTCGGGACCCACTTCAAGGAGATTTACGGAGAGCTGTCGGCCGGTGGCGAGGGAGAGATTGCCCTCGAGAATCCGGACGACCCTCTCGCCGGAGGGCTCCTCATCAAGGCGCGTCCCGTGGGGAAGACCGTCGCCCGCCTCGAGCAGCTTTCGGGCGGGGAGAAGTCGCTCGCGAGCCTCGCGTTCATCTTCTCGATGCAGCGGTACGACCCGAGCCCCCTCTACGTGTTCGATGAGGTGGACATGTCGCTCGACGGCCTCAACGCCGAGTTCGTGGGCCGGATGCTGCGCCGGAACGCCGAGCGCGCCCAGTTCATCGTGATCTCGCTCCGCAAGGTGACGCTCAAGTTCGCCCACCACTTGCTTGGAGTGACGATGCGGGGCGACGGATGCTCCCGCGTCGTCGGAATCGACCTCGACGACATCCACGACGTCGAGAGCCGCGAGAACGCTCGGGCCCCGGAGGCGGCGGCGCCGCCGGTCGAGGCCCGATGACGATCTCCGAGAGCGAGGCCGCCGAGCTCCTTCCACCCTCGGCGGTCCCCCGCGAAGCGGCCGAGAAGGTCCTCCGGTACCTCGTCTTCCATCGCGCCCTCATCGGTGAAGCGGACAGCGGGGACGCGACGGCGCTCCTCGAGCGTTACCTGACCCTCGTCGAGAGCCTCAAGGAAGGGGTCCACATCGTCATCCCCGACCCGTTCCAGAAGGCGATCGCCCTCCTGTTCGAGCTCGTGATGGAGGAGGAGTTCGACCCCTGGGAGATCGACCTCGTCAAGTTCACCGAGGCGTACCTTGAGCGGGTCCGGGAAGACGGGGCCGTCAATTTCGCGATCGCCGGCCGGCTGGTCTACATGGCGTGGAACATTCTCTACCTCCAGTCGGAGGAGATCCTCAAGATGCGGGCCGCGGCCGAGTCCGCCCTTGAGGGCGACGCGGGCCTCACCGACGAAGCGGACGGGGGATACCTTCCGCTCCTCGAGACGCCCGAGGCGGTCGACGTCACCAGCGTCGTGCTCAACTCCGCCGAGCCGCCGCCGCTCCTCGAGATGGTCCGGCACCCCGAGACCCGACCGGTCTCGCTGCTCGAGCTGGTCCGCGCCTTCGGAGAGGCCGAGGCAGACGCTCGCCGGGCCCTACGGATCGAGGAGCTCCGGGACCGGCTCCGGGAAGAGCAGCGTGCGCCGCCCGAGGTCCTGGTCCACGGGGAGATCCCGGAGCGCGACCTCGCGGACACCTGGGCCGCGGCGCTCCATCACCCGATCGGAGAGCCGTTCCCCCTCCTCGACCTGTGGAATCCGCTTTCGGGCCGCGACCGGCTGGTCGCGGTGTTCCTCGCCCTACTGTTCCTCGCCCGGGAGAGCGCGGTGGAGCTCCGCCAGGAGACCCTCGGTGCTTCTCCCGTGCTCGTCGTCCGCACCGCCGAAGCTCGACCGAACCTAGCTCCGGGGGCGTGAGAAAGGAAGGAGGAAAGTCCGTCGACCATGCCGTCCAAGCTCGATGACCTTGTGTTCCAGGTCGAAGCGGTCCTGTTCGCCAGCGGAAAGCCCCTCGCCGTGAAGGAGATCGCCGAGGCGCTCGGCCTCGACGACTACCGGCCGATTCAGCGCGCCGTCCGCACGCTCGAGCAGACGTACGGGAACCGGCAGTCCGCGCTCGAGGTCCGCCGGGTCGGCGACCGCTACGCGCTCCAGCTCCAGGAGAAGTACGTTCCCACGGTGCACGCCGTGACGCCGGTCGAGATGACGGCACGGACGCTCCGAGCGCTCACGCTGATCGCCTACCATCAACCGATCCTCCAGAGCCACCTCGTCCGGATGATCGGTGACGTTGCCTACGAGGAGGTCCAGCACCTCCGTGGGATCGGCCTCATCCACACCGAGCCGAAAGGCTCCACGCTCGAGCTCACCACGACCCGTCGTTTCGCGGAGTACTTTGGTATCTCGTCGACCCGGCCGGAGGAGATCCGCCGGTTCCTCGAACAGAAGCTCGGAGTAGTGCCGAACGCTTCCACGGCCGAGCCCCCGGCTCCGTCCGAGAGCGAGCCGCCGAACGGGCCCGCGCCCGGGGACCGCCCGAGCGAGACCTCTCCGGCCGAGACCCCACCGGTGGACGGGGGGCCTGCGGCGGAACCCCCCACGGAGCCTCCGATCGTCTCGTAGCTCCGGTCTCGCGAGATAGGCTGGGCCCCTGCCTACAGGGCCCTGCACTGCGGGCAGCGCACCGGCTCAGAAGGACGGATCGCGCCGCAGTACGGGCAAAGGTACGTCGCTCCCGGATACGTTCCTGGCGGCGCGGAAGGTAGAGGGCCCGAGACCCCCTGGGCGCCCCATGGAACTCCGGCGGAGGGGTTCTTGGGACGGAACGGCCGCGCCTCGTAGAGGACGAGCACGACGGCAACGACGATGCCGACCCCAAAGATCGCGAAGATGACGACCCACGGAATGTTGCCGGTCGGTGAGGGCGGTAGGATCGGCAAGACCGGGGTCGGGCCGGTGTAGTTGTAGTCGAGGAACGTCGGGTCGTTGACGGCCGCCAGGAGGGCCGGCACGTCCACGGTCCCCCATCCGGTGGTCGCGTCCCATCCGGCGGTCGCCGAGAAGACGTAGTTGCTACCGTTCGTGACATCCGTGAACGGGTCGGACGAGGTCGAGGGATAGGCCGCGAAGTAGCTGGCGATGCTGTAGAGACCCGGGTCGACGAAGCCGAGCGGGCTCCAGGTGCCGGAGGAGCGGTTCGTGTCGACGGCCACGACATCTGCGATGACACCGGCAAGGACCGGGGCCGCGATGCTCGTCCCCTCGAGGATCTCGAAGAAGATCGTGCCGGACGCGTTCGCAAAGACGGTCGCGAGCGTCATGTTGCCCGGCATGGCGACGTCGGGGCCGCTCCGGCCGAGCATCGAGGCCCCTTGCTGGACGGTCGCGTTCACGATGTCCGGTTGCGCGGCGGAGTGGAACTGCCAGTACGGTTCCGGATACACCGTGCTCGCGCCCCCCTCCGACCCGGCGACGAGTCCGGTGCCGGAACCCGTATCGTACCACGCCGAGAGGTTCGAGATCGACCCGGCGTCGGGGTCGTAGGAGATGTTGAGAGGACTGTCGTTGAAGAACGCGTTCGGCTGCCCGGAGAGCGAGAGGGAGACTCCCCCCGCGGACAGCGCTCCCGCCAGGTCGGTGGCATCGGACGCCGGCCAAACCGGCCACTGGCCATCCGATCGCCCGGTCTGCCGGTCCGGGGCATTCCCTTGGTCCCCGCTCGAGGCCACGACCGTGACCCCCGTCGCGGCCGCCGTCAGGAGCTCCGTATCCCACAGCGAGTCGTGAAGGTCCGGGATCCCGAACGAACAGCTCACAGCGGCCAGGTGGTCGGGAACGGGATACGAGTAATCGAGCGCCCGTGCGAGGTCCATGGCAAAGTAATCGGCCGCGTCCCCGGCGGTCGTCGAGCCGGTGATCGCGCTGGCGGCGAAGTAGAAGTTGTACAGGGCCGCGCCCGGGGCAAGTGTCCCCGTCATCTCGAGGTCGAGAGAGTTCTCGGTCTCGTAGCTGGAAGTGTCGTTCAGTGCTCCGTAGGAGCCCGGCATCGGCGGCGTGATGCCGCCCACCGTGACCGGAACTCCGGTCAGGTTCGACATCGGCCAGCCGGGGCCGAGCGTCCCGTTGAAGTACGCGTCGACCACCGCGGGGTCCCATGGCGGGAGGTCCTCGTTGAGGGTATCGTTGTATCCGCTTACCAGCAAGGTAGCGATCGCCACCGAACGTGGATACGTCGCGCCCGGCACGCTGTGGTTCCCGGGGAAGAGGTCGGTCGCGCCGAAGGCCTGGGTGTAGTCGGAGCCGACGAACCAGTCCTCGTTGGAACCGTTGTCGCGAACGAACGTGCCCGGCCCCAAGACCTCGGGGTGCAACGACCCCGCGGACCGGGCGGCCTCGTCATCCAGGGCCGCCGTGTTCGCGTCCGATAGGCCTCCGAGTCCTGCCACCTTGCCCACCAGGCTGGCGGGAAGCTGGGGCGCGCCGACGGCGGTGTAGAGCGGAAGGCCGCCGACGGACCCGTAGGAAACGAGACGCACGCCGAACATCCGTTCGACGGACCCCGCGGCGAGGACCGCGGTGACCGCGGCCCGGTCCGGGGTCGACGCGACCTCCCTCGCGCCCGCCGAGACGAGCGTCGCCTCCACGCTCTTCGCGAGGCTCTCGGGCGGCGCAAACCGCTCGACGTATTGGTCGTAGGTCACGAAATGGCGATACTCCGGTGATCCCGGGGTCTCGACGCCGGCGAGGAACTCGGCGAGCTCCGCCGAATGCGGGTTCGCGAGCGTGACCGTGAGGGCGACCGGTACGGTGACAGGAAGGTCATGGACGGCCGTCGAGGCAGGGAACGGTACCGCATCTGTCGTGAGAGGGGAAAGAGAGACCGCGCCGGCGACGGAAGAGGCACCGGCCACCGTTACGACCGATGCGGTCCCGGTGACGACAAGGACCGCCAGGAGCGGGCCGAGCGTCCACAGTAGCCGACGCATCACCTCAACAATGACCGGCCCTCCTAATGAGGTCGACCCGGCGGCCGGGCTCGACAATCCTTTACGCCGGCGCGGGGTCCCCGCGGCCGATGCCTCGCGGGCCGGCGGAAGGAAAGGCCGGGTGCGTCTTCTGCGAGATCGTAGCGCACCGGCTCCCCGCCTACATCATCTTCGAGGACGATGCGACCATCGCTTTCCTTGACAACTTCCCGTTCACTCGCGGGCACCTCCTCGTCGTCTCCAAGAAGCACGGTGCTCGACTGACGGACCTCGCATGGGAGGACCAGATGGCATTGATCCGGACGTTGGACGAGGTCTGCCGAAGGGCGGAGCGGCTGTCCCCCGATTACAATCTTTCGCTGAACGCCGGGGCGAATGCCGGCCAAGTGGTCTTCCACGTGCACTTCCACATCATCCCGCGCTATGGTGAGGAGAATCCGTTCCTCGTCTCCCCCCGTCCCTCCTTGGTCGACAAGGACGCCCGCGCGCTGGTCGCGGAGCTTTCCTCTCCCTGACGGACCATGGCGATAAGGACTCCCCGACCCCCGGCGGTGGCAGGACAGTTCTACGAGGGCGACGCCAGCGCACTCGCTCGACAGCTCGAAGGGTGCTTCACGGACCCGAGAGGACCCGGCTCGCTGCCGACGCGTCAGCGTTCGAGCGGGCGCCAGGTCCGGGCGGCGGTCGTTCCGCACGCCGGCTACGTCTTCTCCGGCGCGATCGCGGCACACGCGTATCGACTGATCGCGGCCGACCGGCCTCCCGAGAGCGTGCTGGTGCTCGGCGTCGACCATTACGGGGCGAGCCCCGGTGCTTCGCTCTCCGAACGCCCGTGGCTCACTCCTCTCGGCCCTACACCGGTCGACACCGACCTGGTGAAGGCGCTGCGACACCCGCCCGTCGACATCAACGAAGGGGCTCACCGAAGGGAACATTCGATCGAGGTCCAGCTTCCATTCCTCGAGTACGTGCTCCCCCATCCCCGGTTCGTGCCGCTCGAGGTAGGGTTCGGTCCTTTCGAGTTTCTTCAGGAGGTCGGCGAGGTGGTCCGGGCCGCCGTGAAGGACCGGGACGTTCTTCTCATCGCCTCCACCGACTTTTCGCACTACGTACCCGCGGCGACGGCACAGCGGCTCGACCGCATGGCGATCGACCAGATCCTCGCGCGCGACCCCCGGGGGTTGTACGATACCGTCACTCGGAACGACATCTCGATGTGCGGGATCGCGCCCACCACGGTGATGCTGTCGGCGCTTCAGGGGACGGCGGCCGTTCCGCGCCTTCTTCGATGGGGCCATTCCGGCGAGGTGGAGAAGATGCACGACGTCGTCGGTTACGGCGCGATCGTCTTCGAGAGCAGCGACGAACGCTCCTCTGTTAAATAGGGAGGGAGGCTCGGCGCCGCCGGCCCCCATCGATGATCCTGTCGGACGCGACTATCCGTCGAGCCCTGAAAGAAAAGCGGATCGTCATTCGACCGTTCCGTCCGGACTGCCTCGGCACCAACTCCTACGACGTTCACCTCGGTCCGTACCTGGCGGTCTACGAAGGGGCGGCGCTCGACGCACGCGAGCCCAATGCGGTGCGGGAGTTCCGGATCCCCAAAGCCGGTTACGTCCTCATCCCCGGTCAGCTCTACCTCGGGGTCACGGAAGAGTACACGGAGACGCACGGTTACGTCCCCTTCCTCGAGGGGAAGTCGAGCGTCGGCCGTCTCGGAATCGACATCCACTCGACCGCCGGGAAGGGGGACGAGGGGTTCTGCAACTACTGGACGCTCGAGATGAGCGTGAAGGTCCCCGTCCGCATCTACGCGGGGATGCCGGTCGGCCAGTTGATCTACTTCGAGATCTCGGGAGCGGTCCGCCGCAGCTATTCCCAGAAGAAGTCGGCCAAGTACCGGACCATATCTCGCCACCCCACCCCGTCCCGGATGTACCTCAACTTCGCCCGGCGATCCTCGCGTTCACCTCGCCCGAGGTAGAGGACCGATTGTCCGGTCGCGGACCTGCCTGTCGCGAACGGTTCGCCGACCTTCGCTTTCCGTTGCGGGGCCGCCGCGTCGAGCTCGCTCTCCCGGACCCGAGCCACGTGGACGCGTTCGTCCGCCTGATGAACGAGCCCTCGGTCGCGCGAAGCACGCTGCACGTCCCGTATCCGTACACCCGGGAAGACGCCCGACAGTTCCTGCGGCGGTCTCGGAAAGGACGGCGCGCCGGTCGCTCGCTCACGTTGACGATCGTGCGTCGCGCGGACGGAGAGGTCCTCGGTGGTGCCGGGCTCCAGCGGATCGAGGACGACAGTGCCCGCGCCGAGGTCGGATACTGGCTCGGAAAGGAGCATCGTGGTCACGGTTACGCGGCCGAGGCGGTGAACGTCCTCCTGTCGACCGGATTCCGGCGCCTTCGCCTGCACCGGATCGAGGCCCGGATCTTTCCGGGCAACACGCCATCGTGCGGGGTCGCCCTGCGCTGCGGATTCCGCTACGAGGGGCGTCTTCGGGGGGAAGTGCAGAAGGACGGCCGGTGGAGGTCGACGCTGCTCTATTCCAGGCTCTCGAGCGACCCGCCCGTTCGACGGGCGCCCGTCGGCCGTCCCAGTAGGAAGCTTCGCGGGGCCGTTCAGGGCGCGCGACGAAGGTAGAACGCCGGCCGACCGGGACGGGCGCGCTCCCGCCGGTTCAATGGGTCAAGCTCTCCGGCCTCGCTTTCGCGGACGACCCGGATCGACGGGAATCCGAGACG
>DATJVA010000144.1:0-3336 GCA_035502015.1 Thermoplasmata archaeon
CCCGGTGACGAGATCGGACTTACCGACCTGAGCGGCCGGCTGTTCGCCCTGCTCCACCTTGAGGAGAAGGCTCCGTTCCCGCGGACGGACGTCGCTCGCTCGGTCTACGGGACGACCGACCCGAAGCACCCGAACGTGGCCGACCTTCTGGGCACGGGCGAAGTGGCGCTCGCCGGCAAGGTCGACCTCCTTCGACGGCTCGACCTGCCGACGGGGGCGCTCGAACTCACACCGGCAGAGACGCGCGCGGAGTTCGCACGACGCGGCTGGAAGACCGTCGCGGGTTACCAGACCCGAAATGTGCCGCACACGGCCCATGAGTATCTTCAACGGTGCACCCTGGAGCGCGACGACGTCGACGGATTGTTCGTTCACCCGGTCCTCGGTCGCCTCAAGAAAGGAGACTACCGGCCGGAGATCATCCTCGAGGCCTACCAGGCACTCGTCCGGAACTACTACCCTCCCGACCGAGTGATGCTCGCGGCCCTCAGCATCACGATGCGCTATGGGGGTCCGAAAGCGGCCCTGTTCCTCGCGATCGTCCGGAAGAACTACGGCTGCGGCGCTTACATCGTCGGCCGCGACCAGGCCGGTGTCGGCGCTTACTACGACCCGTTCGCGTGCCAGCGGATCTTTGATGAGTTCCCGATCGATGTGCAGGTCCTCAAGTTCCCGGAGACGTACTTCTGCCGCAAGTGCGGTTGGATGGCCTCCGGTCGGACCTGCGCGCACCCCGTCGAAGACCACCTCAACACGAGCCAGACCCGGATCCGCGAAGCGCTCGCGAAGGGAGAGACCCTCCCCGTGGAGATCATCCGGCCCGAGGTCGCCCGGGTCCTCGCTCGCGGGGACGTCCTGTTGACCGAGTGAGACGGCGCCTCGGCGGTCCAGCCGCCGCCCAAGGGTATTTAGACCCCACCCGACCCAGTACCTACGGCATACTGCGTGGATGTGACCGGATGGCGGCAGGTTCTGCATCAGTGAGGTCGAAGAATGCGTTCTTTCCTGCGGAGGTCCCGCGGGTCGAGCGTCCTCGAAAGACCGGGATCACGCATGTCCTCGACCGCCTCCAGGGACTCCACCCGGAGGAGCTGAGGTACCTCTCGCCGTACTTCGACATCGCGAAGATCGGATGGGGGCTGCCGCTCCTTCTACCGCGGGAAAAGGTTCGCGAGCGAGTCCACCTCTACCACGAGGTAGGAGTCGAAGTTTGTACCGGCGGGACGCTTCTCGAGTACGCCGTCGCGCACGACCGCGCCACCCAGATGATGGACGAAGCGAAAGCGCTCGGCTTCGACCTCATCGAGATCTCGAGCGGGATCATCGAGCTCTCCTTCGCACAGATCGAGCGCCTGGCCGAAGCCGTGCGAAAGCGGGGCCTAGAGTTTTTCATCGAGGTAGGCAAGAAGGACCCGCAGCACCAACTGTCGCTCAAGGAGACGAACGCACAGGTCGCGCATGCGCGAACGGTCGGTCCCCGACGGGTGATCATCGAGAGCCGGGAATCCGGCCGGGGGGTCGGCATCTACGACAGCGACGGCGCGATCAAATGGGACTGGGTCCGCTCGATCCTTTCGGAGCATCCGGCAGAAGAGCTCATCCTCGAAGCGCCGCAGGAAGTCCAGCAGGTGCAGCTGTTGCGGGAGCTGGGCGCCGAAGTGAACCTCGGGAACGTCGCACTCGGGTCGGTCGCTCCGCTCGCGTCCGAGCGGCTCGGGCTCCGGGGCGAGACGTTCGGCATGATCCGCCACGCGCGAGCGATCTCGGGGCCCCCGGCGGCCAAGTTCCTCTACTTCCTCCTGGAAACGTACCGGGGCCTCGACCAGACCCAGCTAGCCCACATGTCACGCCTCCCTCGTCGCACCGTCCAGAGCGCGCTCGAGTCGCTCCGACGGCAAGGGCTCGTGCAGGAGACGATCTCGCTGCATGACTCGCGCCGACGCGAGTATCGACTGGCCTAGTTGAGGTACGAAACGCCCATCCATCGCCCCGGCATGGGAGACTTGGTTCCATGTCGGCGGGAGTTCTCGGGAGCCTGGCGGGACGCATCGCCGTCGTCACCGGGGCCACGTCGGGGATCGGACGCGAGGTCGCCCTCGGTCTGGCCCGATTGGGTGCCACGACGATCGTGGTCGGCCGTCGCGAAGGTCGAGCGGCCCGAACCGCCACGGAAATCGCGAGCGCGACCGGGAATCCGAGCGTCGAGGGCCTTCGGGTCGACGACCTCGCGGAGACCGCCCAGGTCCGCGAGCTCACGGCGACCCTCCTCGACCGCTTCACGGCCGTGCACGTCCTGGTGAACAACGCGGGAGGGTTCTTCCGCCCACGTCAGGTAACGAGCGAGGGTCTCGAGCGGACGTTCGCGCTCAACGTCCTCACCCCGTACATCCTCACGACTCTACTGGCTCCGCGTCTGGTCGCGAGCGCGCCGGCGCGCGTGGTGAACGTCGCATCCGCGGCGCATCGGGGAGCTCGTGTGGACATCACGGACCTTCAAGGCCAGAGGAAGTACGCCGGGTACCGCGCGTACGGAGCGTCCAAACTGGAGCTGATCTGGCTCACGAGAGAGTTCGCCCGCCGCTTCAAGGGCACCGGCGTGACCGTCAACGCGGTGCACCCCGGCTTCGTCCGGTCGGGATTCGGGGTCAACAACGGTGGGGGTACCGCCTTTGGGATGAAGATCGCGATGCGACTGTTCGCCCGCAGCATTCCGCGGGGAGCGGACACTCCAATCTACGTCGCGTCGGCCCCCGAGCTCGCGGACGTGACCGGAGGATACTTCGCGGACCGCAAACCCCACCCCGGTTCGCGAGAGTCTCAGGACCTCTCGAAGGCCCGCCGCCTATTCGACGAGTGCGCTCGCCTCTCCGGAGCGCCCCCGTTTGGCTCCTAACCCCGGCTCGAGCGGCACGGGCCGTTCGCCGTGGAGCACTAGGGAGGTCGACGGGCGGCCTCGGCCGCCCCAACGAGAGGCGCGTTCTCGCCGAAGCGTGCGACCTTGACCTCCGCGCGTGCCGCCGGCGGTTGGCATCGTGCACGGACCGCGGTCTCGACCACTCCGGCGAACTCGGGCATCCCGACCATCAGACCGCCGCCGAGAACCAGAGTGGCGGGGTTGAAGGCGTTGACCACGCCGACCGTACCGTCGGCGAGGTAGCGCTCGGTCTCCCGAACAAGGCGTACGGCCATCGGGTCGCCGTGGCGGTACGCATCGAACACGGTTCGCGCCGAGATCAGCTCGGGCCGGACGGCCGTCTCGAGAAGTGTGGATCCGCCCTTCGGGTCGGCCCGAACGGCCTCCTGCGCTCGCTCGGCGATCGCCCAGCCTCCGACGTA
>DATJVA010000145.1:0-32521 GCA_035502015.1 Thermoplasmata archaeon
TCTCGGCGAAGGACCTCGCCTCCGGTCGCAAGCAGGGGATCACGATCACCGCCTCGAACAAGCTCTCAAAGGACGAGGTGGCGAAGATGGTTCACCAGGCTGAAGAGTTCGCGGAGAAGGACCGCGAGCGCGCCGAGCTGATCCAAGCCCGCAACGCGGCTGAATCGCTCGCCTACGAGGCCGAACGGGTCCTCTCCGACCAGAAGGAAAAGATCTCGGGGAGCGAGGCGGACTCGATCCGGGAGAAGGTCAAGGCCGTTCGTGAGGTCGTCGAGAAGAAGGACGCGGGCGCGCAAGAGATCCGCGACCGGACGGACGAGCTTACGAAGGCCCTCCACGCGGTGGCCCAGAAGCTCTACCAGTCCGCCGCCGGTGGCTCCCCCGGAGCCGGCGGTGGAGAGACCCCGCCCTCATCGGGAACCTCCGAGACACCCCCTCCCTCTTCCGGCGGGAACGGACCGGTCGACGCCGACTTCAAGGTCGTCGACTCGGACAACACCGGCGAGAAGAGCCCGCCGTAGACGGGCGCGCTCAGCCCTCGGCCGGGGCGAAGGGTCGCGGCCATGCCCTACCCTTCGCCGGTCCCACGTACTCGACCTCGGGGCGGATGAGCCGGTTGTCGGAAGCCTGCTCGAGCGCGTGGGCGATCCAGCCGGCGGTCCTCGCCACGGCGAACGTCGGGGTGAACATCTCCCGCGGAAGCCCGACCGCCTCGAGGACGACCGCGCTGTAGTACTCGACGTTCGTGAACAGGCGCGCCTGAGGGCGCGCCCGACGGAGCGCAGCGAGCGCCACCTCCTCCACCCGCTCGGCGAGCTCGAACCGGGACGGGTCGACGACCGACCGGGCGATCCGGTGGAGCACGAGTCCGCGCGGGTCCTCGGTCTTGTACGCTCGGTGCCCGAATCCGAAGAGGAGCTCCCGGCGCGCGAGCCGCTCCGCCACCCACGTTTCGGCCCTCTCGGGCGACCCGACCGCGTCCAGCATCTCGGATACCCGACTCGGGGCCCCCCCGTGCAGGGGGCCCTTGAGCGTCGCGAGCGCCGCGGTGGCCGCGCTGATGAGGTCCGACTGGGTCGACACGGCGACCCGCAGCGCGAACGTCGAAGCGTTCATGCCGTGGTCCGCGAGCAAGCAGAGGTATCCCTCGAGCGCCCGGACGTGTGCGGGCGACGCTTCCTTGCCGGTGAGCATCCAGAGGTAGTTCGCGGCGTGGGAGAGGTCGTGGCGCGGGGCCACGGGCTCCTCACCCCGGGCCCGGCGCACGAACCGGGAGAGCAGCACCGGCGTCTGGGCGATGAGACGGAACCCTTCGTCGAGCGTCGGAGGGTAGTCGAAGCTTCCGTCCCCAAGGGAGGAGAGGATCGTCCGAAGGGCCTCGAGCGGCGGAAGCACCGTCGGCAGGGCATCGACCACCCGCTCGGCCGCCGATGGTGGGTCGCGGTAGGCCGTGAGCGCGCGAACCACCTCGGGCGAAGGGTCGACCGAAGGGGGGTCACCGTAGAGCAGCAGGTGCACGATGGACTCGTAGGGGACCCCGGGAACGAGGTCTCTCACGTCGAACCCTCGGTAGACGAGGTCGCCCGTGGTCCCGCCGACCCAGGAGACCTCGGACTGGCCTACGACGACATCGTCCAGCCCTTTCGAGACGTGCGTCGCGGGCACGCCGACCCGTACGCGGTCCGTTAGATATCGTTCACCCCGCCCGGCAAACGATAAAGGCCGCATCCGGGTCGACCGGCCGATGGTGGACGTTCCGAGCCACGTGGTCGACCGGCTGCTTCAACAGCGCGTCACGCTCGAATTGAAGGATTCGCGCGTGCTGACCGGCAAGCTTCTCGGCGCGGACGAGCACATGAACCTCGTTCTCGACGATGTCGAGGAGCGGACGTCGGAGGTCACTCGCCACCTGGGCAGGGTCGTACTGCGAGGCTCGAGTGTCGTCACCCTCAACGCTCCGCAGGGTGCGGCCGGGAAGCCGGCCTGATGGGACCGGTCCGCCGTGCCCAGGTCGACAAGGGCCGTCCCCGCCCGCGCGGTGAGGCCCTCGCGGTCCTGAAGGTCCTCGCAACGGCGGGAGGCGACCACACACCGGTCGTCTTCACGTCCCGCGAGGTCGGGCAGCGGATCGGCGTGAGCCAGCAGGCGGCCGACCGCTACCTGGTCGCTCTGGAAGCGAGCGGTTTGATCACTCGCTCCCTCGCCCAACGCCGGCAGCGGCTCCTTCTCACCCCGGCGGCGATGCAGCTGCTTCGGAGCGAGTACCACAGCTACCGGCGCATCTTCGAGGGTCCCGAGAAGGTCGCGCTATCGGGAAAGGTGACGAGCGGCCTTGGGGAGGGTCGCTACTACCTCAGCCAGCCGGGCTACGTCATCCAGTTCACGGAGCGGCTGGGATACTCACCTTACCCGGGGACCCTCAACGTCCGGGTGGGCGCCGAAGCCCTCCGCCGAGCAACGCTGGTGGAGGAGTGGTCCGGGGTCCGGATCGATGGTTTTCACGCGAGCGGCCGCACGTTCGGGGGCGCCACGTGTTTCGCCGCCCGGATGAACGGTCACGCGTGCCATCTGATCCATCCGGACCGAAGCCACTACAAGGACGTGATCGAATTCATCGCGCGCGACTGCCTGCGGGAAGCGCTGCATCTCAAGGACGGGACCACCGTCCAGATCGCCATCGAGGAGTCGTGACGCCGGAGTCGGTGGGGCACGCCGTCGCGCGCGAGCGCCATCCGGCCCCCGCACCGACGGGGGAAGCTCGGCGGTACGTGAACCAGTGGGTCGAGGACGAGGCGTTGGGGACGGAACGCGTCCGTGCGTTCGTCCTCATTCTTCGCACGAGGGGCTGCTACTGGGCGGATGTGAAGGGTTGCTCGATGTGCGGCTACTCCAAGGACACCCTGGGACGGTCCGCGACCCCGGAGGAGCTTGCCGAGCAGCTGTCGCGAGCGCTCGCTCGGTACCGTGACGAGCCGTACGTGAAGTTCTACACGTCGGGGAGCTTCCTCGACGACCGGGAGGTCGACCCTGACAGCCGGGCGGCGATCGTCTCGGCGTTCTCGGGGCGGGCACGGCGGTTCCTGTTCGAGACCTTGCCCGAGTTCGCCCGGGCCGAAACGGTGACGCCGCTGCGGCACGCCTTTGCCGGGGAGCTCGAGGTCGCGCTCGGGCTCGAATCGACCGACCCGACCGTGCTCGGTCGGTTCGTGAACAAGGGCTCACCTCCGTCGGAGTACCTCGCAGCGGGTGACCGCCTCACGAGTCTGGGAGCCCGGACGAAGGCCTACCTCCTGCTAAAGCCCCCGTACCTAACTGAATCCGAGGCGCTCGCGGACGTCGTCCGCTCCGTCGGCGAGGCCGCGCCGCACTTCGATGCGATGTCAGTGAACCCGGTCCATATCCAGAACGGCACCGTGGTCGAGTGGCTGTACCACCGTGGCCGGTACCGGCCGCCTTGGTTGTGGTCTGTGGTGGACGCGTTACGCGAAGGGTCGGCCGTGCGGGGCCGCTCCCGGCTCGTCTCGTTCCCCACCGCCGGGGGACTCTCGCGCGGCCCGCACAACTGCGGGAAGTGCGACGCCCGGGTCCTTGCGGCGATCCAGGAAGCGTCCCTGTCGCAGGAGTTCGGCGCGCTCGACGCCCTCGACTGCGATTGTCGCTCCGCGTGGCAGGCGACCATGGACTATGCGCCGCTGGGGGTGGAAGCGTGACGTCCCTCGTCCCGCGCCTGCCCCCGCACGCCGTCGAGACGATCTCCCAGTTCCTCCGGGCGCATGCTCTCGGCGAAGGGTCGGACGGCGTCGTGGTCGGGCTCTCTGGAGGCATCGACAGCGCGCTCGTCGCCCGTCTCGCCCGCGACGCCCTTGGACCCGAGCACGTGCTGGGGGTCCTCCTTCCCGACCTCCCGTTCCCCGCCCCACTCCTCGAAGAGACGAAGGCGTACGCGAAGGACCTTGGGATCGAGTCCCGGGTCGTTCCCATCGAGACCGTCGAAGCCGCGTACCGCGCGCTGCTCCCGGAGCTCGCCGACCGGGTGTCGCTCGGGAACGTGAAGGCCCGGATCCGCATGACGGTCGAGTACGCCATCGCGAGAGAGCGCCGCCGGCTCGTCGCGGGCACTGGAAACAAGTCGGAGCTGCTGCTCGGCTATTTCACGAAGTACGGGGACGGGGGGGTCGACCTCCTTCCGCTCGGCGACCTCTACAAGACCGACGTGCGCGCTCTGGCCGCCGAACTAGGCCTTCCCGACGCGATCCGGGAGCGGCCTCCCACGGCCGGGCTTTGGGAGGGCCAGACGGACGAAGAGGAGCTCGGGATCTCCTACGAGGACCTCGACCAGATCCTATACGGCATCGAGCAGCTCCGCAGCGAGGAGGAGATCGCGCGGATCTGCGGGTTCCCCGTAGAACGGGTACGGGCGATCAACGACCGGGTCCTCCGCTTCCGTCACAAGCGGAGGCTTCCACCCGTGCCCAAGGTCCGCCTGCGGACGATCGGCATCGACTGGCGCGAGTGACGAGCAGCGCTCTTCCCGGAACCGCCCGGAGTTCGCCGCCGGCGCAACGTTATCCCCGCCTACGGTTCCGGGCGCCAATCCCGGACCGCGTGAGCCTATGGACCGAGCGACCTACCAGCGTCTCTTCGACGCCCTCGTGACCTACGACGACGTGCACCGGATCGCCCACGAGGAGCACCGGGACGAGGAGCTCCTCTTCGTCATCCACACGCACCGGGTGACGCGCGACGCGACCCGGCGGTTCTACGTGGTCAAGCGTCAGCTTCCCCGGCTCGCCTCGCAGTGGAAGCGGGGTCGGACGATCCTGGACATCGCCAAGGAGTGGAAGTTCCCGCCCGTACTGATGGGCCAGCAGATGCTTGGCGAGCTCGGGATCCCCCGCAAGAAGGTCTGGGGGTGCTTTCTCCATCCCGAGACGGCCCCGGACGCCCGCCTCCGCAAGGAGGTCGAGCAGCTGCTCGCCGCGGACATGATCTACTCTCCGCACGGCATGGAGCTGCAGCGCGAACGCGGCCGCAAGGGAGAGGAACGTCTCCAGCGGTGGCTCGAGAAGCACGGGATCGGCTTCCGGACCGAGAAGGATCTTCGGGGGAAGTATGCGAAGACCCCGGACGCGCTCCTAGACGAGCCGATCATCTTCTACGGCCAGAAGCTCACGTGGATCGAGTCCAAGGCGAACTTCGGGGACGACGTCGAACTTCGCAAGAACCTGCGTCGGCAGCTCGGTCCATATACGGAACTGTTCGGCGAGGGCGCGGTCGTCTACTGGTACGGGTACGTGGACGGGGCGGAGTCCCCGCCGGGGATCCTCCTCTGGGACGGTGAGACGTTCGAAGGGATCACGCCGATCGTGCCACCGAAGCACGAGCGACCTCACGCTGCTCACCTGTCGCAAGGTCACGTTCGACCAGCGCACCCGGGGTCGCCTCACGAAGGCCCAGGATCAGCGCACGGCGGCTCCGCCGGCGCGCCGCCTCCCTGAGCTGTCGGGAGAGGCTGCGCGAGAGCAGGTCGCTGTCCGCGCTGACGCCCGCGCGCCGTAGCTCCGCGACGAGCGCGACCGCGTCCGCGCCGAGCGAGGGGTCCGCCACCGCCACGAACGTATCGAGGGCCGGCTCACCGACCGGCCAGCGGCCCGCGCTCTTCAGGAGGACCTCGAGCGTCTGGTCGCCGACCGCGACCCCGGCGGCGGGGGTCGGGGGGCCGTCGAACAGCTCGATGAGATTGTCGTAGCGACCCCCGCCGAACAGCGAGCGGCCTTCCCCCCCTTTCGCGTACCCTTCGAACACGGTCGACGTGTAGTAGGCGAGCCCCCGGACGATCGTCGGGTCGAAGACGGTCCGGTCGGCCACTCCGGCCCGTTCGAGGAGGCGGAAGAGCCGACGCATCCGGTCGACTCCTTCCATGGCCCCGGGGTCGAGACCCCCACGGACGAGCTCCGCGAGATACGGCTCCAACCCCGACGGCGGAACGCCCGGCCCGGCGGCGTCGAACAGCGAACGGAGCGGCTCGACCTGTCCGGGAGGCACTCCGGCGCTGCCGAGCTCCCGCTCGAATTCCGCCGGCGCGAGCTTTCGGTACTGGTCGACCGCCCGGAAGAACGACGCGGACTCCCGCGCCCCCGCGCGCCGGCCCAGCCCCTCGGCGATCGCCCGGTCGCTGACGCGGAACGCGTAAAGCCCCTGGGCACCGACCTCGTCCATCAGGAGGGCGGTCGTCGCGAGGATATCCGCCTCCGCCTCGACCCCGGGAACGCCGAAGATGTCGAGGTTGAACTGGGTGAACTCGCGCGTCCGGCCCGCTTGGGGCTCCTCGTAGCGCCACTGCTTCGAGACGGTGAACCACTTGGTCGGAAGCGGCTCCGACTTCGCGCGCGCCGAGAAGATCCGGGCGACCGAAGGGGTCGTTTCGGAGGCGAGGGCGACCGGGCGGTTCCCCTTGTCGGTGAACGCCCACGTCTGAGCGACGATCTCCTCGCCGCTCTTCTTCTGGTAGAGCTCGAGGCTTTCCACACACGGGGTCTCGAGCTCGCGATACCCGGCCCGCCGGGCCGCGGCGCGCATCCGACGCCGTATCTCCGAGCGCGCGCCCGCCTCCGGGGGCAGGTAGTCCCGGAACCCCCGCAACGCCTCCGTCGGCACGCTTCGTCGACCCCGGGCGAGCTAATCATTATACCGACGGACCGGAGCGGAGCGCCGGCACGAGCGCGCCGTTCACCGCCTCGGAGGTTTCGGGGAGCCCGAGGCGCTCGGCGAACGCTCGAAGGCGACGGTACGCCGTCAGCATCCCGACGAAATTGCGCTGACGCAGCTCGGTGGCGACGTCCCGGAGGTCGGTGACGCCCGCCGCAATGTCGGCGCCCGAGGCGCGCGCCTCGTGCATCCGGTCCCGGATGCGTCGGAGGTCCTCGAACAACCGGGGCTCAAGCACCGTCCAGAGCGCCACGGCCGCGCGGGCGAGAAGCTTCTCGGCGTCGGCGCGCCGCCCGCTCAGGAGGAATCTCCGGCCCTCCTCGAGGGGTCCCTGCGCCGGGCCGGGGTCGCCACCGAGGTCGCGGATCGTCTGAACGATGAGGTCGCACTCGCTCACGAGGATCTTGCCGACCTCCCACTCCTCCTCGAGGCGGACCAGTTCGTCGCGCACGTGGGCGAGCCGGCGCAGCGCGCCGGGGAGGTCACCGAGCCGGATCGACTCTCGGACCGCGTCGAGCTCCACGTCCGCGCTCGGGGTCGGCACGAGCTGGGAGATCTCGTTGCGCGAAGCGAGCGCGCTCTCGAACTCCTCGGTCAGGGAGCTGACGAGGTGGACGAACATCTCCCGAGCGAGCACCTCGAGGGACCCCCCGTCCCCGGTGGAAGCGGCGGCGTTCGACCGCACTTCGAAGTCGGTGAAGTCGAGACCGAGCCGGCGACCGAGCTCGAAGTACTCCTGAACGCGCCGTCGCAGGTCGACCGGCGACTCGGCGGACGGAAGCCGTGGGAGGTCACGGAGGGGGGCGATCGGTTTCGCCGTCCGCTTCTTCGACACCGGCGCCGGGCCGTGGACCGCGCCCTTGCGCGGCGGGCTCAGAAGGCGATGGGACGGTTCCGGCGCGGGGGGAGCCGGCTTCGCAAGGTCGACCGTGGCGAGGAGCTCCCCGATGGTCCGGATGTACGCGGGGTCCTGGTCCGGGGAAGGGCCGGCCGCCTCTCGGACCGCGGCGAAGAGGCTCACCGAGAGCTGGCATTTTGGACACTCGGACGCGCTGTCGCCGACCTCGGACCCGCACGCCGGACAGGCGGGCATGGTACGGGGCTAGCTCCCGGACGGCCGGAGGGAAGAGTTCGTTTGTAGGGAAGGGCCCCGCACCTGGGGCCGATAGGTGGGGTCGGTCCGCATGGCGCGGAGCCGGCGGATCCGCTCGGGGGTCGGCGGATGGGTCGAGAAGATCGCCGCGAACGACGCGCCTCGGAACGGGTTGACGATATAGAGGCTCGACTGGGCGGGAGAGCCGACGTTCATCGGTTGGCGCTTGTTCGCCGTCTCGAGCTTCTGGAGCGCGCTCGCGAGCGCCTCGGGGTCACCGATCGTGAAGGCGCCGACCTCGTCGGCCCGATACTCCCGCGAGCGCGAGATCGCCAGCTGGATCAGCATCGCCGCGATCGGAGCGGTCGCGAGCGCGAGGATCAGCACGATCGGGTTCACGTTGCTCCGGTTGTTCGACCCTCCGAAGAACATCGAGAAGAACGCGATCTGCGCGGCATACGAGATCGCTCCGGCCACGGTCGCCGCGAACGTCATCAAGAGGACGTCCCGGTCGCGGACATGCGCCAGCTCGTGGGCGAGCACGCCCCGAAGCTCTCGGTCGTTCAGCATGTGAAGGATCCCCTCGGTGGCCGCGACGACCGCGTGCCGCTCGTCCCGCCCCGTCGCGAAGGCATTCGGCGTCTGCGTCGGAACGATCGCGATCCGGGGAGCCACGAGGCCGAACGACGGGGCGAGGTCGTCCACGATCTTAGCGAGGCGCGGCGCCTCCGCGGGGCTGACGATCTTCGCCCGGGTCGACCAGAGCACGATCCGGTCGCAGAAGAAGTAGGAGACGAGGTTGAGGACGACTGCGAGACCGAGCGCGATGACGAGCCCGGCGAGCCACGAGGCGAAGACGAACTCGCCGACGAGGCCGCCGACCACGATGAAGAGCGCGATGATGACCGCGAACAGGGCCGCCGTGCGGAGCCGAGCGCCCATGGAATCGGACCCACTCTGCTTACCGATGGCCGGCTCAAAAGCTCTCGGTGGGCAAAGGAAGACGCGTTACGGTTCCGGCCCGAGCGGAGCGAGGTGTCGGCGGGCCGATGGAGTGGGGTGGTAGATTCCTGGGGCGATCGGCGCTTCGACACGCTCGCGACGGGCGGCCTCCGGGGGAAAGCGTCGGTGGCAGGTAGGGCAGCGGAAGCCCCGCGCCGTGCCGAGCGTGTGTGTCGTCCGCCCGCAGGCCGGGCACGTGGGGGGCGACCCATCCCGCCACCGGGGAGCGAGCGAGACTACTCGGATTCCCTCCATCTTGAGGGTCGCGCGGGCACTGCGGCTGCCCCACACCTCGACCCGGTCGCCGGGGGCGAGCTGCCGGACGACCCTCGGGAGGGTCTTCGTCGGCTCGAACGCGACCGTCTCGAGAGGGGTCCCCTTCGCGTCCTCCAGTCGGAGGCGGACGTGACCGCCTTTAATGGTCCGAGGGAGCTCGACGACCCGGCCCTTCACCCGTCCGGACTCGTACTCGTCCACATCGGATGCGAGGCGAGGGACGAGGTGATCTCCGGTCGCTTGGTTGGTCCGGAACAGGACCCAGCGGTCGACCGGCTCGGAGCGGACCTCCGAGCGGGCCTTGAGAGGTAGGGACGGCCGGATTCCCCGAAGTCCGAAGAGGATCGGGCAAGGGGTGTGCGGGGTCACGAGGAGACGCCGGGTCCGAGGGTCGTGACACAGGAACAGCCCCGGATGGCGTCGGGCCGCGGCCCGGACCGAGTCGGTGTCGACGCGCCGTCGCGCGCCTTCGCGGCGGATCGGTCGGTACGCGATCAGCTCCCACGTGACCCGCCGCGCGGGCCACGCGATCGCCGCGCTCGCCCCGACGAGCCCGCGCCCATCGCCCTCGGCGTGGACGGTGGCGCCGCGCGATTCGAGGAACGCCCGGGTCTCTTCGACCGGGACGATGTGCCGGACCGCCCGGTAGTACAGACGGGCCGGGAGCGGACGACGGACCGCGACGAGCGCCGGGTCCGTCCGCGGCTCGCCCCGGCGTGACCCGGAGAGGACGCACTGCCAGGCGCGATCCACGAACGCCCGCTCCCTACGCCGGGAGAGGGGGCGCCCGCTCGAGAAGCTCCAAAGGGGTCTTCCGTCGGCCTCTCCGATTCGGCGCCGGCGCCCCGCGCCTCGACCGAACCGGGCGGCGAGGGCGGCGTTCCCCCGCGTCTTCCACGGAATGTTGGGGTTGAGTCGTACGAGGCGCGGCTCGCCGATCAGGTCGATGCCCTCGTCGCGGGCGAGCGCGAGAAGCTCGGTCAACACCCAGGTCGTGCAGCCGCCGCGGGGGCTATCCGTGTCGTCGATACCCACCCAGATCGGGACCACCCCCGTTCGCGCGGTCGGTGCGTTGGCGGCGGAGGGTCGCGCGCCCTACGCGAGCCCCGAGAGGAGCTTGTGGTAGGCGGGCAGGTTCGACTCGAGCTCGATGTCCGAGCGGACGGGTCCGGGTCCGTCGCCGACCAGTTTGACCTCGAGTCCGTCCCGTCCGACCACCTCGGGACGGTGCATGACGCCGATCGGGATCCGGCCCGATTCGGTCGCTTCGAGGCAGAGGCGGAACATCACTTTCCGGTCGGTCGGGTCGTACCCCGGCAACGTGGCGACATCGATCACCTTCTCGCGCCAGATCTTGTACGTGTCGTTGTACGTCACGCAGGGAGAAAGGTCCTCAACGAACGCGAACCCGCGGCCCTCCTTGTTGAAGCGTATCGCTTCGGTCAGGATCGCGGTCATCCCTTTGGGGTCGCCCGAGAACGTGCGGGCGATGAAGTTCGGCGCCGGGATCGAAAGCGCCGTGAGGATCGAGTGGAACGGCGGTTCGACGTTCCCCTCAAAGCCGAGCTGGCTCGTCGGGGACGGTTGGCCCTTCGTGAGGCCGTACGTCTCGTTGTTCATGACGATGTAGAGGATGGAGACGTTCTTCTTGAAGGCGTGAATGAAGTGGCCCATCCCGATCGCGTAGCCGTCCCCGTCACCGCCCGCCGCGACGACGGTGAGCGATGGGTTCGCGAGCTTCACGCCGACGGCCTGGGCGAGAAGGCGGCCGTGGAGGGCGTGGATGCCGTTGACCTCAAGGAAGTTGTGGATCGACCCGGAGCAACCGATGCCCCCGACGAGGACGAAGTCGTGCGTCGGGATCTTGAGCTCGGCCGCCGCGCGCTTGACCGCCGCCAGGACCCCGAAGTCTCCACAGCCCGGGCACCAGATCGGCTGGACGGGCTTCGCCGATTGCACCATCTTACTTCGCCCCCTTGACCTCGGAGACGATCTGCGGCGCCCGGAACGTGTGGCCGTCGTACTTCAGGACGGAGTGCAGCTTCGCGTGGTGCCACGGCATCGTCTCGCGCAGCAGGCGAGCGAGCTGTCCGGTGTAGTTGTGCTCGACGATGTACGCCGAGTCGACCTCCTTGAGGAACGGGTCGATCTCGTGGACCGGTACCGGAAAGACGGTCCGGACCTGAAGATAGCGCGTCGGGACCCCTCGGTGTTCGAGGATACGTTGGGCTTCGAGGATCGGGCCGGAGGTGCTTCCGAAACCGATGATAGCGACCTTGGCGTCCGGCGGACCGAAGACGCGGCAGGGCGGTAGCTCGCTCCGCGCGAGCACCATCTTCTCCATCCTCTTCCGCATCATCTTCAGCCGGTTCGCGGGGTTCACGGAGACGTGCCCCCATTCGTCGTGTTCGTTCCCGGTAACTTCCGCCCAGACCCCGGGCGTTCCCGGAGGAGCGTAGGGGCTCACACCGTCCGAGGTGAGCTCGTAGATCTTGTACTGTTGGAGCTTGGTCGTCGCCTCAGGGGTGAGCCGCTTCCCCCGGTCGAGGTGGACCTTCGACAGGTCGAACCGAGGACTGGTCGTCGTGTTCTGCGACAACGCCTGGTCGAGGAGCAGGATCACGGGCACTCGCCACCGCTCGGCCAGGTTGAGGGCCTCGACCGTGAGTTCGAAGCAGTCGACGGGGTCCGATGGTGCGAGGATGAACCGGGGATACTCACCGTGGCCCAGGTTGGCAAGGTGTGAGAGGTCCGATTGTTCGTGCCGGGTCGGCTGTCCCGTGGACGGTCCGACGCGCTGGCAGTCCGCGACGACGATCGGAAGTTCCGCGGTCCCCGCGTGCGAGAGACCCTCGGTCATGAGCGAGAGTCCCGGTCCGCTCGTCGAGGTCATCGCGCGGGCACCCGCGTAGGAGGCTCCGATCACCATGTTGATCGCGGCCAGCTCGTCCTCGGCCTGGCGGACTACCCCTCCGAACGGCGGGAGGTACCGCTGGAGGTACTCCATCACCTCGGTCGCCGGCGTGATCGGGTACCCGGCGAAGAACCGTCCGCCCCCGACTACGAATCCGAGCGCGACCGCCTGGTTGCCGGTCGTGAGGATCATGTTGTGGGCGTCGCCGCTAACGACCGAGTAGCGGTTCTCGACTCCCGGCATCGAAAGGGCCGCTTTCCGGCCGATTTCGAGCGCTTTCAGATTCTTCTCGAGCGCATCGCCGCCCCGTCGCTTGAACCGTTCCTCGATCACCCCGCGGGTCTGCGCCGGGTCGAAGCCAAACAGCACCGAGAGGGCGCCGTACGCCGCCGTGTTCTTGAAGATCGGTTGTCCCAGCGGGCCGCCGACCATCGTGGCGAACGGAAACCCGGCGGAATGAGGCTCGGCGATGTGGAAGGTCGTCGAGTCGTAGAGGATGAATCCGTGCGGAGAGAGCTCGGCCTTGCCGAGCTCGACCGCTTCGTTGTCGAACGCGACGAGCACGTCGACGTGCGACTTGACCGCGTGCAACGGGTCGCGGCTCGCACGCACCGAGGCGTCCGCGTGCCCGCCGCGAATCCGGGAGAGGACGTTCCGTGAAAGGTAAACGTAGAGCCCCCGCTTGCGGAAGTACCGGCCGAGAAGGTCGGAGACCGTGAGCGTGCCGTCACCGCCCTGACCTCCGATCATCACGCTCACGTCGCTGAGCTCGAGCGGAGGCCGGGGGACCCCCGGACCGGACTGTTCAGGAATAGGAGCGATCTGGGCCGCCGCAGTGGACATGGAATTCTCCGAACGCAGGTCGTCGCCGACTTGTGCGTTGTTTCAGGTCGGGTGGATATTTAAGCCATGAGTCCGCCGGAATCAAGTTGGGGGGCCGAACCTCAAATTCGTGCTAAGAAAGGTTAATTCGCCGCGGTTCGTAGAAGGGAGAATGGCACCGCCACGCCTGGTGGAGGACTACCACGCCCAGACCCATCGCGAGCGGAGGATCCCCTCGCGGATCGAAGTGTGGGACGAGACGCTTCGCGACGGCGAGCAGATGCCGGGGGTCCACTTCTCGCCCAATGAGAAGCTTCGGATCGCCGAGGAGCTTTCCGACGTCGGGGTCGGCGTCATCAACGCCGGGATCCCCGTCGTTTCCGACGAGGAGGCACGGGCGGTCCGGGACGTCGCGAGTGCCGGACTCCGGGCGCATATCCTCGCCGCCGCCCGCACGGTCCCCTCCGATGTCGACGCGGTCATCAAGAGCGGCGCCACCCACATCGCGATCTTCGTCGCAGCGAGCCACGTCCATCTGAAGTTCAAGCTCAAGATGAGCCAGGCCGAGGTACACGCGGCGGCGATCAAGACCGTGCGGCAGGCGAAGGACGCCGGCCTTCACGTCGCGTTCGTCACGGAGGATACGGTGCGGGCGCCGTTCGACTTCGTCGAGCGGCTCTACAAGGACGTGCAGGAGGCGGGGGCCGACCGGCTGGTCGTCGCCGACACGGTCGGGATCATGACCCCGCTCACGTTCCGCTGGTACCTTACCGAGTTCCAGCGCCGCGTTCGCCCGAAGGACCTCTCTGTACACTGTCATGACGACTTCGGCCTCGCGACCGCGAACACGCTGACCGCCATCGAGTGCGGCGCGCGCGCCCCGCATGTCTGTGTGAACGGGATCGGAGAGCGCGCCGGCAACGCCGCGCTCGAGGAGGTCGTGCTCGGGCTCGAGACCCTCTACGGTATCCGGACCGGTATCAAGACGGAGAAGCTGCACGAGCTCTCGCGCTTGGTCGAGGAGCTGTCGGGCGTGCCGGTCGCCGCGAACAAGGCGCTCGTCGGATACAACGCCTTCTCGCACGAGGCGGGGATCCACACCCATGGAGTGCTCGCCCACACCCTCACTTACGAGCCGCTCCAACCGGCGACGGTCGGCCGCCAGCGCCGGATGATCCTCGGAAAGCACACGGGGAAGGCCGCTCTCGCGGAGAAGCTCAAGGAACGCGGGATCTCGGCCCCGGACCCTCTGTTGCTCGAGCTCCTTCGACGGGTCAAGAGCGAGACAGAGTCCCAGTCCAAGAGCGGCCTTCGCAAGTTCCTTCAGTACTACCGCTCGATGTTCGAGGCGCCGGGTCTCAGTGACGGGGAGTTCTGGGCGCTCGTGGAGGCGGTCGGGATCCGACCGACGGCGACATGACCGACCGGACCGGCCACGGGGCGACGATCGCCGAGAAGGTCCTCGCCCGCGCTTCCGGGCTCGATCACGTGGTGCCCGGCCAGATCGTCGAGGGGTCGGTCGACCTGGCCATGATGCACGAGCAGGGCGCCCAGACCGTGGCACCTTTCCATCAGATGGGCGCGACCGAGGTCTGGGACCCGGACCGGGTCGTGATCGCCATCGACCACTGGGTCCCGGCGTCGACCGAGGGTGCCGCGGTCCTGCATCGTATCCTTCGCAAGTTCGCCCAGGAGACCCGACTTCCGCACTTCTACGACGTCGGCCGCCACGGGATCTGTCACCAGATCCTGGCCGAGAACGGCTGGGTCGTTCCCGGCGACCTCGCGGTCGGGACCGACTCCCACACGAACATGCTCGGGGCCATGGGAGCGGTAGCGACCGGGATCGGTCCGACCGAGATGGCTGCCGTGCTCGCGCTGGGCCGACTGTGGCTCAAGGTCCCGCCGACGGTCCAGGTCCGTGTCCGCGGAACGTTCGGCAAGGGGGTCACCGCGAAGGACCTGGTCCTTCGGATCCTGGGCGAGGTCCGAACGACCGGGGCGACCTACAAGGCGGTCGAGTTCACGGGGCCCACGATCGAGGGTCTGTCGATGCCCGAGCGGTTCACGATCTGCAACATGACCACCGAGATGGGGGCGAAGACCGGGATCGTCGGCCCGGACACGACGACGTTCGACTACCTCGCGAAGATCGCCAAGCATCCGATGCACCCCGTGCGCTCGGACCCCGATGCGGTGTACGAGCGGACCGTCGAGATCGACGTGGACGGCATGCCTCCGATGGTGGCGTGCCCGTACTCTCCGGACAACGTCCGCCCTCTCACCGACGTCGTTCGGGAGCACGTAAGCGTCGACCAGGTGTTCCTCGGCTCGTGCACGAACGCCCGGATCGAGGACCTGCGCGAAGGGGCCGCCCTGATGAAGGGGCACAAGGTCGCGCCCGGTGTCCGGTTCATCGTGTCTCCGGCGTCCACCGCGATCTACGACCAGTGCCTGCACGAGGGGATCATCGAGACGTTCACCGAATCCGGGGCGGTCTTCACGAACTCGAGCTGTTCTGCATGTTTCGGAGGGAACATGGGGATCCTCGCACCGGACGAGGTCTGCGCGTCGTCCTCGAACCGGAACTTCCCGGGCCGGATGGGCGCGAAGGAGGCCCGTATCTATCTCATGTCTCCGGCCGCCGTGGTCGCGACCGCCATCAAGGGCGAGATCGCCGACCCGCGGGAGCTCCTGTAGGAGGGACGGTGCAGGACGTCATCGAAGGACGCGTCTGGACCCTCGGCCCGGACGTCGACACCGACCAGATCATCTCGGGAAAGTACCTCACGATCATCGACCCGAACGAGCTCAAGAAGCACGTGTTCGAGATAGCGCTCCCGGAGTTCGCGCGCGAGGCCCGCGCCGGCGACATCCTGGTCGCCGACGAGAACTTCGGCTGCGGCTCGAGCCGCGAGCATGCTCCCCAGGCGATGCGGGCGATCGGTGTCGGGGCGGTCGTGGCCGACTCGTTCGCCCGGATCTTCTTCCGGAACGCGATCAACCTCGGGATCCCCGCGGTCGAGGTGCGCGGCGTCCGGGCGATCTTCGAGAAAGGGGACACGGCCCGTATCGAGATGAGCGCCGGCCGTATCACCAACCTCCGCACCGGCCGTTCGGTCTCCTTCCCACCGCTTCCGCACCACCTTCTCGAGCTGCTCGAAGCCGGAGGGTTGGTCGAAAAGGTCCGCCGCGAGCTCGAGGCGCGCGCTGTGACCGGGGGCTCCCCGTGAAGGACGCCGGATACGCGATCGCCATCTACCCCGGCGACGGCACCGGGCCCGAGGTCGTCCGCGAAGGTTGTCGCGTGCTCGACGCGCTGGCCGAGGGGGGTCCGGCGCCGTGGCACGGGACGCAGTATCCCGGGGGCGGTGAGTACTACATTCGGAACGGACGGGAGTGGGAACCCGAGGCAGCGGCGGCCGCCAAGAAGGCCGATGCGATCCTGGTCGGCGCCGTCGGGTGGCCCGGTGCCACCCTGCCGAACGGCGACCTTGCCGGCCGGGCCCTCGTGCTGGGTCTGAGAGAAGGGCTCGACCTGTTCGCCAACGTGCGGCCGTGCAAGCTCTATCCCGGGGTCTTACATCGGATCAGCGGAGAGTTTCGCCAGGTCTGGGCCCCGAAGAACGTCGACCTGGTGGTCGTCCGCGAGAACACAGAGGACCTCTACACCCCGGCACGAGGCCGCTTGACGCGCGCGGAGGAGACGGAGGTCGCGATCGACACTCGGATCATCACCCGGAAGGGGTCCGAACGAGTGATTCGATACGCGTTCGAGCTCGCCCGCGCCCGGCCGCGCGGCGCTCCGGAGGACGGGGTGCGACGGGTCACATGCATCGACAAGGCGAACGTGATGGAGGGGTGCCGATTCTTCCGAGAGACGTTCGACCGCGTCGGAGCGGAATACCCCGAGATCGAGCGCGACTACGCCTACGTCGACGCGTTCGCGCAGTGGCTCATCCGCAATCCGGAGCACTACAATGTCGCCGTGGCCACGAACATGATGGGCGATATCGTCACCGACCTGGCGGCCGTCCTCCAGGGTGGGATGGGGTTCGCGAGCGGGGGGAACATCGGCACGGACCATGCGATGTTCGAGCCGGTCCATGGGAGCGCGCCCAAGTACGCCGGCAAGAACCAGGTGAATCCGTTCGCGACCTTCTTCGCGGTGGAACAGATGCTCCGTTGGCTCGGAGGCCACCACTCGGACGTCCGTCTGGTCCGGCAAGCGGACCGGCTCGAGCGGGTGCTCGCCCGGACCCTCGCCTCGGGCACCGCTCGGACGTTCGACCAGGGCGGAAACGTGACCACCCGCGAGGCTGGCGACCGGGTCGTTGAAGCGATCCGTGCGGAGGCCGCATGAGCGGTCGAAACGTCGCGATCGTCGGCGGCGCCACGACGAAGTTCGGAGTGCGGGCCGCGACCTGGTCGGAGCTCGTGCAGGAGGTCGGCGTCGCGCTCTCCCGAGCCGTGCCCGAACTCCGGTCCGAGGACGTCGATTCCCTCTTCGTCGGCGCCGCCGAGCCCGAGCGCTTCGCCTTCCAGTCGCACGTCGCTCCGCTGGCCGCGGAGCAGCTCGGCCTCAAGCCGTACCGGATCCTCCAGCGGAATGAACTCGCCTGCGCGTCCGGCCAGTCGGCGATCCGCTCCGCCTACGCGGCGATCGCGAGCGGGCTCTCGGACACGGCCGTGGTGGTCGGCGTGGAGAAGATGAACATCCCGTCCATGCCGGAAGCGAACTCCGCGATGGGATGCGTGATGGATCGGCCGTGGGACGGGCCAGCCGGTGCGACGGCGCCGCCCTTCTTCGCGATGGTCGCCCAGCGTCACATGCTCGAGTACGGCACGACCGAAGAGCAGATGGCGGCGATTTCGGAGAAGAACCACCGGTTCGCCAACACCAACCCGAACGCCCAGTTCCATGAGAAGACGTTCTCGCGGGAGAAGCTCCTCCGCCTACCGCTCATCGCGCCTCCGTTGCGGCTCGGCGACTGCTCTTCGATGACCGACGGGGCGGCCGCGGTCGTCCTCACCTCCGACGAGCACGCCCGAAGGTACACGGACACTCCGGCGTGGGTTCGGGGGAGCGGCCAGTACTCGGAGTTCCACAACCTGGCGCACGCCGGTTCGCTCACCGAATGGACCGGGCTCACCCGGGCGTCCCGGGAAGCGCTCGGGCGCGCGGGGATTGGTGTCCACGACTTGGACCTTGCGGAGATCCACGATTGCTTCAGCATCTCCGAGATCGTCGAATACGAGGCGCTCGGCCTCTGCGGCAAGGGCGAGGGCGGCCGGTTTGCGGCCGACGGGCGGGGCGACCTTGGCGGAGACCTCGTCGTGAACCCCCGCGGAGGACTCCTCGGCTGCGGGCACCCGCTCGGCGCGACCGGCGTGGCGCAGGCCGTCGAGATCTTCCAGCAGTTCGCTTCGACGGTCCCTGCGGCGCGTCAGGTCCCCGACCCGGAGTGGGCCCTCGTGCACAACCTGTCGGGGAGCGCGAACGTTCACTCCGTGATGGTGTATCAGAGGGGGGGCGTCGCATGACGACCGAGGCTCGCCCCCGGCGACCTGCCTCCCCGACGATGGCACCGCCCATCGAGAGACCCGAGCCGGCCCCCGCCGAAACGGCGCGGGAGACCCCACGGTCGAAGCCGGTCGAGAAGCGTCCGTACCTCCTCGACTTCTTCCCTCTCGAGACGGCCGACCAGACACGGCTCCACCGCTTCTACGAGCGGCTGCGCGAGGGGAAGCTCTCGACCACGCGCTGCACCCGCGACAACGAGCTCCACTGGCCCCCCCGGACCGCGTGCCCGAAGTGCCGGTCCGAAGAGCTCGAGTGGGTCGACCTTCCCGAACGCGGACACGTCTTCGCCTTCAGCGCGGTGCTCGCCGGTGCCCCGCTCGGAATGGAACACGAGGTCCCGTTCGCGGTCGGGCTCGTCGACCTGGACGGCGTTCCTCTCCGGGTCTTCGGTCGGATCGAGGGACTCCCGTGGAACCAGCTCCGGATCGGCCAGCCGGTCCGTACCGAGGCGTACGACATCGGCGATGGCCGCATGTTCTACCGGTTCCGTACCACAGATTGAGCCCCGACGGTTCGCCGCGTGGTCCCCGGGTCGCGCTCCGGCTCCCCGGAGCGTCGCAGCGGGACGTCAGCGCTTCTGACGGAATTCGCGGAGTAGGCTATTTATACACCCCCTAGGTCTCGCGCGCCGCCGGCACGAGGCGCCGGCCTCGCATGGAATCGACAAACACCGGGTGGTGGCACCGTCACGGGTGGACGGTCGCCATCCTCCTTTCTGCCTTCGGGATGGCGTTCGCCATCCGCTCGATCTGGGCGTATCCGGTCGTCTCCCAGTGGGGGGCGCTCTACACCTACGGGGGCGGTTCGGATTCCTACTACCACTCGCGCGTGATGCAGTACATCATCGCGAACCATCGCAACCTGGTCTTCGACCCGTTGCTCAACTTCCCAGTGGGGGCGATCAATCCGCGCGAGCCGCTGTTCGATTGGATGAACGCCATCCTCGGGCTCGTCTTCGCTCCGTTTTTTGGCGGGAACGCCGTCCACGCGGGAGCGTGGTTCCTCGACCTGCAGGCGCCCCTGTGGGCTGCGCTCGGCGTGTTCCCGGTCTACCTCATCGGGCGCGAGGTCGCGGACCGGCGCATGGGCCTCATCGCCGCGGTGATCTACCCGTTCCTGAGCGGGAACATCGACTCCTCGATCTTCGGGTACGCGAACTACCTTTCCTTTTACACGTTCATCATTCTCGTCGTCGTCTACTCGTACATCCGCACGGTGAAGTCGGTCGGTAGTCGGCGCTGGGTCGAGGACTACCGAAAGCCAAGTCAGTACATCCCCGGGTTACGCGCGTTCCTGAGGACCGAGAGGACCTCGGTCAAGTGGGCCGTGTTCACGGGCGTGTCGCTCGGGGCGCTCGCCCTCGCCTGGCAGGGGTACACCTACGGGGTCGTCGTGCTCGCGATCTCGCTCGTGGTGGCGATGGTCATCGAGCGGGTCCGCCGGGTCGACTCGTTCGGTCTCTACGTCACCACGGCGATCGTCGGGCTCGTCGGGTTCCCCATGGCGATGCCGTATTACATCGTGCAGCGCCAGTTCACGACCTGGTTCGACCTCCCGCTCCTCCTGTTCTTCGGGGCGCTTGCCCTTCTCCTCCCGTTCCTGTTGATGCGGGACGTCCCCTGGGTGTTCTCGGTCCCGTTCCTCGGGCTTTTGGTAGCGGCCGGGGTCGGGATCCTCTACGTCGTGAACCCGGTCGACTACACCTCGCTCGTCACGGGCCAAGGGTACTTCGTCAAGAACCTGATCTACTCGACCGTCGCCGAGGCGCAGTCTCCCTCGATCGACCAGCTCGTGCTGGCCTACGGTATCGTCACGTTCTTCCTCGCGTTCGTCGGGCTCGCCATCTTCGTTTACCTCCTCGCCCGCGGCCGGTTCAAGCGGCATCACATCGTCTTCCTCGTCTTCGCGCTCCTCTCGCTCTACCTTCCCGTCTCGGCGGCGAAGTTCTTCCTGGTCGCGTCGCCGATCTTTGCGCTCCTGCCCGCGGAGGCGATCAAACGGGCCCTCGATATCGCCGGCTACGGACAGTTGCGACGGACGGCCGCGTCGCTCTCGGACCGCCGGAGCCAGTTCTCGGCGTTCCGCAAAGCGTTCAAACCGCGGCATGTCCTCGTGATGGCCCTCGTCGTCGCGGTGGTCCTGCCGAACGTCTGGGTCGCGATCGACGCGGGCATCCCGGGGAACACCAAAGCGGAGTACGGCGCCCAGGTCGGGTCGACGATCCCGTCGTGGCTGCAGCTGAACTCCTCGAGCCCCTCGAGCTATTACTTCGGCGCGGCCGGCGGCTCGCTCGACACCCCGAACCAGTACGATAGCGCGGGCTACTCGTGGCTCGCCCAGCAGGACACGAACTTACCTCCGGCCGATCGTCCGGCGTTCGTCAGCTGGTGGGACTACGGTTTCCAGGCGATCGACCAGGGCGGACATCCGAGCGTCGCCGACAACTTCCAGCACGGCATCGACCCGGCGGGCCAGTTCCTTCTGACGCAGAACGAGTCGCAGGCGATCGGCAACCTCCTCACGACCCTTCTGCAGGCCGAACAGAAGTCGAGCGGACTCCCGAACCTTCCTCCGTCCTTGAACCGGATCCTCTCGGCCGACGGACTGAACGTCAACCAGCTCCACAACCTGATGGTCAACACGAGCTCCGACTACACCCTCGTCGTTTCGCACCCGGACCGCTACCTCCCCGTCGACGCGCAAACGCTCACCCACGACAATGCGATGTACCTCGCGATGGAGTACTTCCTCGCCACCTCGTTGCCGCTGAGCGGCGTCGCGAGGGTCTACAACGACGTGCAGGCCTACACGGGCTGGTCGATCCGCTACGCGATGACCGACTCTCGGCTGTTCCCGTTCAGCGGCACCGACACCGGCATCTTCTACGCACCGGCGGACCTCACCGGCCGTGTCATCGACAGCGCCGGCGAGCCGGCGACCTTCTTCAATCTGAGCATCCTCGGCTCCGACGGTCAGTATCACCCGTACGGACAGCCGCTACCGTCGGGAGTCACCGCGATCGGGTCTCCGGTCGTCAACTACTACGCCCCGTTCTACAACTCGATGATCTATCGGACCTACATCGGTTACAACGGGACCGACATCGGTCAGAGCGCGGGGATCCCCGGCCTCACGATGAACTCGACGATCGAGCCGGGCTGGATGCTCCAACACTTCCAAGTGGTCTACAAGACCGCGTACCTCTGCTCCCAGCCCAACTACGGCGGTGTCTGCACGCCCACGAACGAACCCGCCGCCGTCGCGACCGCCGCCGCCACCAACGGGTCTGCCGACACGCGCGCGTTCAGCTACTTCTCGGGCGGCGAGACGATGCTCGAGTACTATCCGGGTCAGACGCTTCTCGGAACGGTCGAGCTCGCCAACGGCGCCCCGGTCGGTGGAGCGAGGGTCACCGTCGACGACGGTTGGGGCATCCCGCACCAGTCCGTACTCACGGCGCCGGACGGGACGTTCACGGTTGTCCTCCCGCCCGGCAACGATACGCTGAACATCACGATGGGCACGCTGCAGGGCCTGTCGCAGCAAGGGATCACGGTCCTCAAATCGGTCAAGATTGTCGTTCCGAACGCGGTCGGGTTCAGCTACGACGCGCCCAACCTCGTCCAGTCGTTCACGGTCGGGTCGGGCTCGCTCCAGGGGTTCGTCTACTGGGAGAACGGGAACTCGAGCACGTACAACCCGCCAACCGACACTCTGGTGCCGGGCGCGCAGGTCGTCTTCTGGGGCTCGAACCTTACCCGCCTGTCCGCCGTCACCGACGCGAGCGGTGCGTTCGATCTCGCCGGGGTACCGCCCGGGCAGTACCACTACTCGATCCTGTATGCCGGCCAGAACTACTCGCAGGCAACGCTCACGGTCTCCCCCACGAACCCGACGAACGCCACGGCCGGGATCCAGTCGGGGATCGTCAGCGGCGCCGTCCGGGACGCCAAGGGGTCCCTCGTGAACGGTGCGTCCGTCACGCTGGGCGGAGCCACCGACGTCGTCTCGAACTACACCACGAACTCGACCGGGGTATTCCGCCTCTCCAGCGTCGGACCGGGGAACTACACCGTCACGGCTACCGTTGTGGGCACCGACCTCCGATCCGTGGGAGTGCCGGTCACCGTTGGTTCCGGCGGGTCGAACCAGACGGTCAACCTAACGCTCGTTCCGACGGGGAGCGTGTCGTTCGCCGTGACCGTGAACGGGGCCCCTGCGTCCGGGATCGGGGTCCGGTTCACCCCCGTCGCCATCTACCCGAACGCCACCCTCTCCCCTCTCGCCTACCTCGCGAACGCCACCGAGAACTCGACCGTGGTGGTGAGCTCCGGCTCCGGCTACGTGACCGCCACGCTCCCGGCAGGAGACTACTCCGTGTACGCGCTCGGCACGGTGAACGGCGAGCGGTACACGGCCATCGGCGCGACCACGGTCACGAACGGCGTCAGCGTGCCGCCGGCCTCGCTCGCGCTGGTGCCGGCCGTCTCGTTGACAGGAACCGTCGCCTCGGTCGCCGGGTCGGGCGGTACGGCCGCGGTGATCGCCTACTCCTCGACCGGTGCCGAGGTCGTCACCTGGGCCTCTGGCACATCGTTCTCCGTGCTCCTACCGGCCGGGAGCTACTCCCTGGTCGCGCTCGAGGGGAGCACGAGCGCCTCGTCGAGCGTATGGTCGAGCATTTCGAGCGCGACTCTGCCTTTGGCGGCGTCGGTCGTGCTCACCCCTGTCCTCGCGGAGCGGGTCGCGCTCACGGTCGGCGCACATCTTCCGAGCGGAGCCCTCTTCCCTGCTGCCGGAGCCTCGGTGACGGTGAGCGCAGGGCCGAGCGGTCCCGCCGTGCCCGCCGTCGCGAATGCGACGGGCGCCGTCGCGCTCTACGTTCCATCGACCCTTCCGCTCTCGGCCGGGTCGTACTGCCTTCGGACCACGGCGTTCGGCTTCGGATCGACGAGCCAGTGCGGCCTCTCGCCCTCCGGGCTCGCCGCGCTGTCCCAGGTCTCTCCGACGCTGACCCCGGTGGCGGTCTCGCTCACGGTCACCGGGCTACCGTCCGGCACTTCCGTCACGGTCAACTTCACCGCCCAGAGCGTCTCCGCGGTGAACCGCTCGCTGTCGGGGGGCCCGACGTTCTCGCTCTCGCTTCCTCCCGGTGTCTATTCGGTCGGGGCGCGGGCGGTGATCGGCTCGGGGACGGTGGTCTACCTCCCCTCGGGACCCCTCTCCACCACCATCCCGCTCGGAGCGACCAGCTCTCGGCTGACGCTCATCGTGATCCCGCAGGTGAACTCCTCCGGGACGCTCTCTCTGCCCGCGGGCGTGAGCGCGGGTAACGTCTCGGTCAATCTCACCTCGCCGACCCTGACCTTGTCCGTGAACGGAAGCGCCTTCCACAGCGGGTTCCGCGCGGCGCCCGGCACGTACTCGGCGTATGTGACGGCGGCCGCGGGCGGGACGTCGTACGCGACGCTCACCCGAGTGACGGTCGCGGCGAGCGGGGCCGTGACGCCCACGCTCACGCTGAGCAGCGCGGGAACGGAGCTCGTCGGGACCCTCACGAACTCGGCCGGCGGGGCCACGGTCGCGCTCAGCGCACCGGTCTCGATCGTCGCGCCCGGTGGCGCGGTGGCGAGCGTGAACGCTGTGAACGGTACCTTCACGGTCCGGCTGAACCCGAGCACCTCGTTCGCGGTGTTCGTCAACGGCACGACGTCCGAGAGCGGGCCGAACGGAAGCTACGTGCAGTCCTGGAGTTCCGTCGCGGGCGCGACCTGCACCACCGGGACCTCGTCGACGACCTGCACCGTCTCCCTTCTCGGCGCGCCTCAGCTGGTCCGATGGAACGGCTCGCTGACGGCCCCGGGGATCTCGGGAGCGGCGCCGGCGACCCTCCGCCTGGTCGGACCGTACCCGGCGACCACTACAACGATCGTCTCCGCGGCGAACGGGACGTTCTCGGTGCCGCTCGTCCCCGGCGCCTATTCCGTCTACGCCATCGGGTCGGGGAGCGCCCAGACGTTCTCCGCGATGACGAGCGCACTCGTCCTTCCGTCGACGGCATACTCGCCGGCGACCATCGCGCTCGCGCCGACCTGGACAGACACCGTGTCGGTCACTTCGCCCGGCTCCGGTGGACCGCTCGGTCCGGTGACCGTCACGGTCACGAACGCGCTCGGTGTGCGGGCCGTCTACTCGAACCTCTCCCTCGGGGCCCCGCTCGCGCTCTCCCTGCCCCTTGGAACCTACACGCTCCGCGCGCAGGCGACCGGCACACTCGGCGGGGTCGCCACGAACGCTACCGCCTTGGCGAGCGTCTCGATCGTGACCGGGAACGTCGGGACCGTCCTCGCCCTAGCCTACTCCGTCCAGGCGACGGTCACGGGATCCCTCGTCGGACCGAGCTCGACGACCATTACCGCAGGAAGCACTACGACGTTCGCCTTCTCGGTGCGGAACTCCGGCAACGTCCCCGTGACCGTACGCCCGGTCGGGACCCCCTCGTACTGGAACTTCAACTTCAGCATTGGCAACGTGACGCTCCTGCCCGGGCCGACCGCTAGCGCGGTCGCGGGAGACGTCCGCATCACGGTGCCGGCGGGGACCGACGTCGCGCACCCGGTGGTGAAGATCGAGTTCGTCGCCGCGAACGGGACGGTGCTCGGGACGGTCGCCCCGAGCCCTGTTGTGAACGTGGTCGGCTACTACGGCCTCGCGACGGGCCTGTCGACGATCGGCGCCCAGATCTCCCAGTCGAGCGCGGTCGTTCCGTTCTACCTTCACAACACGGGCAACCAGGGCGAGACCGTGGTCGTCGCGATCGCGGACGCCACTCGGCTCGCGGGGCTCGGTTGGGCGAGCGGGCTGAGGGCGAGCGCGACGGCCGCGGCGGTCCCGGGGCCGCTCCAGAAGGGCCTCGCGGCGGGCGCCAACCTCACGCTCTACGTCAACCTCACCGCGACGTCGTCGATCTTCGTCCTGCCGCAATCGGTGACGCTCACGATGTCGGTGTTGAACGCCTCGGGGAGCGTCTCGCAGTCGTTGACCCTCAGCGTCCCGGTCATCCCCGTGAAGGCGAGCGCCCCGAACGGAGCGCCCCCGGTGTCGGTCACCGGTCCGTCGCTGGGAACGGCACCGAACCTTCCGCCCGACTGGCTCGTTCCCCTGCTCTCCTTCGTCCCGGTGATCGCGCTCGTGGTCGGAGTGGTGACGTACCGCTGGTGGCGGACGCGGAGGTGGAAGCGGTGATGTCGCGCCGCCCGGCCGCCGTCTCGGCCCTGTTCGTTCTCCTGGTCGTGCTGTCGGGGTTCACCGCGTCGGCGGTCGCGCTGGCACCGGGAGCGGCCGCCGCGTCGACGAGCCCTCCCGTCACCGGGTCGATCACCGGACCTTCGGTCGTGGCGGAGGATTCGGCGAGCGAGCTCCACATCACGGGCTCCGGTGGGCCGGCGGTGGCCCAGAACGGCACCTTCCTCGGCACGATCACCTACTACGCTCAAGCGGTCGGTCCGAACCTCACCGGGATCGACATCTCCCCGTCGACGCTCAACATCACGAACAACCAGTCGTCCGTCGCGACCCTCTCCACCGGGAACGCGACCGAGACGATCTCGATCGATGTGATGATCTCCTCGACGTACCAGGGAGAGAACCAGTCGACCAACATCTCCTTCTCGGTCACCATCGTCGAGCCGTACGTCGTCTCCGCGACGATCGTCAACCCGTCCAACTTCACGGTCGCGGCCTTCTCGGTCTACGTCACGCTCGACGGGAACGTCATCGGACAGGTCAACGTTTCGAGCCTGCTCGCCGGCGGGTCGTTCAAGGTGACGTACAAGTACGCGACGCTTGGGCTGTCGACGGGCGACCACACGTTCGCGATCTCGCTCGCCCAGGAGCACGGGCTCGTTACGTTCGCGAACGGCGAGACCGCGTACACCGAGACCGTCTACGTCACCGGGCCCGCGCCGAACTACACGCTCTGGTACGTCGCCGGAACCGTGGCGTTCTTCGGGGCCATCTTTATATTCGTATCCCGAGTGGCCGCGCGCCGGCGGGGCACGACGCGTCGTTGACCGCCGCGCCACCTCGGTAGGAAGAGCGATGTCGGCACGGGTCGAGCTGCACTGTTCATCGTGCGGGCGCACGGTGCCCGCGAAGGGGGCGACCCAGTTCCCCTGCCCCAACTGCGGGGAGACGACGATCGGGCGGTGCGCCCGGTGCCGGGACCAGAGCGTCCTCTACCGGTGCGCCAAGTGCGGTTTCGAGGGCCCGTAGGCCGGGGGAGCGCTACCGATGGGACAGGTCGCGGTCGTGCTCCGGGTGATGCCCCAGGGCGTCGAGACCGACATCAACCAGATGGCGAAGGGCGTGCACGCGTCGATGCCCGCCGGGGTCACGGTCCGGGGGATGCAGGTGAAGGACATCGCGTTCGGGCTCAAGTCGCTCCTGGTCGCCGTCGTGATGAGCGACTCCGGTGGCCTCCTCGAGATGACCGAGCGCGCGATCGCCAAGGTCCCTCACGTCGAATCGGTCGAAGTGATGGAGCAGGGGCTCCTGTAGGTCGGGCGGAGCCCGGAGGGCGGCCGTGGACCTATTCTCGCACGTCCTGGTCGCGTATCTCCTCACGTACGGAGTCTTCGGCCCCCAACCGCAGTACCTCGCCGCCGGAGCCTTGGCGGGCGGCCTACCCGACGCGGACGCGCTGTTCTTTCCCCTCGCTCGACGCTTCCCGCTCCTCCGGCACCACGGGATCACCCACTCCCTCACCGGCGTCACGGTCGTGGCGGTCGTGGGCGGGTTCATCGCCCCGTTCATCCTCCCCGGTTCCACCCTCATCTACATCGCCGTCATGGAGCTCGGCGGCATCGCGCACATCCTCCAGGACGGATTCACCCAGTTCGCCGTCCCGCCGCTCGCGCCGTTCTCGGACAAACGCCTGCACCTCGACGCCGACCGCGCGATCAGCCTCGTCACGCTCGTCGTCTCGGTCATCGGGTTCTACGTCCTGCTCGACGTCGAGCGCAACCACGTCGCCTTCAGCCTCTACGTGGCGACCCTCTGGGTCCTGACGGCGTTCTTCGTCGCATACTTCGCGATCCGACTCTCCGGTCGATGGGCGATCGAGCGGCATCGGGGGATCCTCGGTGGGGCCCGGGCCGAACCGGTGCCGACGGGGAACCCGTTCTCCTGGCTGCTCCTATCGGAGACGCTCAAGGACGGCCGCCTCCGCACGACGTGGGCACGCTACGTGCTCGGGCGGGGGGTCACCGTCGGTCCGGTGAGCGTCGAGGGCCCCGTCGAAGCGACGCCGCACGGTGCGGGGACGCCGAGCACGGCCGCGGAGGCCCTGGAGTGGTCCTACCCGCTCGCGCGGACGTCGAGCTCGGTCCTTCGCTCCACGTACCACTTCGGCGAAGCGTTCGAAGAGTCCGGGGGGATCTGGGTCGCGGTCTGGTACTCCCTGGAGTTCACGATGTTCGGACGCTCGCCCGCCGTGAAGGTGCGGTTCCCGCCGGGAGGCGGACCCGCGGTCGTCCGCTCGGTGTTCTACCGACCCCGGCAACACGCGCTGTAGTTCGTCCGGGAGTTGGCCCTAACGTGCCGGCTCTCCTCGGGAACCGGCCCAACGTCGCGGGAACGCGACCCTACTTGTAGGTCGACTGGTGGGTCGTGCCCTCGTCGTCGACGATCGTGATGCACTCCCCTTCGCACTCGAAGAGGCACGCCTCGCACATGATGCAGTCGGGGCCGTGGATCACGGCCGACTTCTCCGCGCGGAACTGGAACTTCGCGGCGACCGCCGGGTCGTCCACGACGTTCGGCCAGTTCTCCCGCGGCTGCATCTCGAAAACGGTCACAGGACAGACATCCCGGCAATGGCTGCAACCGGTGCACTTCTCGTGGGCAACTTCCACACTGACCATGGACTACCCGGCTTCCCACCGAGCCGGCATATATTAAGTCGTTCCGTGGAGGAGGGCCGCCCCTCCCTCCGGCGGTCGTGTTAGCTTGCGACGCGGCCCTCCGTCAGGGGATATCCGCGGGGTTCCACATTCCGACCCGGGGGCCCCCGCGAAGCGCATCGAGGGCCGCCACCTCGGTCGCCCTGAGCGAGAAGTCGAACACCTGGGCGTTCTCGCGGATCCGCTCCCGGTGGATCGACTTCGGGATCTCGAGGATCCCGTGTTCGAGTCCCCAGCGGATGAGCACCTGGGCCGGCGTCCGGTGGTGGACCGTGGCGATGGTGAGGATCGTCGGGTCGTCCAGCCGGCGCGCTCGGGTGAGCGGGGACCACGCTTCGAGCCGGATCCCGTGCGCCTCACAGTAGCCGAGCAGTTCCGGGTCGTAGACGAACGGGTGGAACTCGACCTGGTTCACGGCCGGGACGAGGTCGCTGTGGCCCAGCAGTTCTTCGAGGTGCCGGACGGTGTAGTTGCTGACCCCGACCGCGCGAAAGAGTCCTTCACGGTGCAGCTCCGTGAGCGCTCTCCAGGAATCGAGACGGTCCTGGGGCGACTTCGCCCGCGGCCAGTGGATCAGGTAGAGGTCGATCGCTCCGAGGCCCAGCCGCTGCGCGCTCGCTCGGCCGGCCCTGAGGGCGGACTCGTAACCGTGGTCGGTGTGCCAGAGCTTGGTCGTAACGAAGACCTCGTCGCGGGGGATATCGCTCGACCGGATCGCCTCGCCGACGTCCGCTTCGTTGCCGTACATGGCCGCCGTGTCGATCGCTCGATATCCTTCCTCGAGCGCGTACGTCACCGCGTTGCGCGTGGTCGGTCCCGGCTCGGTCTGGAAGACCCCGAGCCCCAACCACGGGATCTCAGGTCCCTGGTTCAGTCGGACGCGGGAGGTTATCGTGGCGTGGGCCGGGAACGGCATGGTCGCGTGATGCTCGCAGGGCGTTTATCGTCCGCGACCGGTGGCCCCGGGATCGGCGCTCGTGGAGCGGAAACGCGACGGGACTCCGCTACGAGACAGTTGGTCGTCGTACCGCCGGAGCTGCGACTCGTGTTCGGGGCAGACGGAGAACGCCTGCCACACCGCGTCCGGCGCGTCCCGGCTCGACCGGGCCGAGAACAGCTCGATCCTATGGGGCCGATCGTCGCACGGTCCGCCGTCCTCGGAGGCGGCATCGCCCACGACGGGGCGGAACGCGAAGTCGTATGCCCGCCCCATGTCGCAGAGGGGGCGCTGAAAGAGATGGCTCATCGTCGGTCGCGGCGGCTCGGCCCTCGGAGCCGGTGCTCGCACCTCGTCAGAGCTTTCGAGCGAGGTCGGCGAACTCGGCGGCGGACCATCCCTTCAGGGTGGTCGTCCGCACGAATCCCTGCATGCCGACGCGTAGGGCCAGCTGGTTCGCGACCTCGTCCGACGGCAGCTCGACGACGGAGACGAGGTCGTAGACCCCCATGGTGTGAAGGAACGAGACGACTTTTCCACCGGCCTGCTCGACCGATTTGCGGAAGGCCTCTCCACGTTCCGGAGACTTCTTCACCGCTTTGATTCCCTCCACGGTCCAATTCACCAGAAAGACGTACGACGCCATGGTGTCCCTCTTCGAGGGGACCATGCGACCCCTACAAAACCGTTGGGAAGGGTTCCGACCGATTCACGACCGCCGAAGCTATGACCTCGGTTAGGGCTCCGACGGTGTCGTACAATCCCCGGCGCGGCCGTGGTCGCGACGACTCCGATGCCGACCGTTACGCTTCCGAACGCCACTCTCCACTACGACGTGTCCGGGCAGGGAGACCCGACGGTCCTCATCCACGGGTCGCTGGTGGACGGACAGACTTGGAACGCGGTCCGCCCCGGTCTCGAGCAGGCGTTGCTCACGCTCACGTACGACCGGCGAGGACACGGGGAAAGCGTCGGCCCCCCGAGAACGCACGCGGTACGCGACGACGCGCAGGACCTCGCCGGGCTCCTCGAGACGATCGACCTCTTTCCGGTGCACCTGGTCGCGCACTCCTACGGCGGCGCGGTCGCTCTTCGGCTGGCGACCGACCGGCCCGAGATGGTCAGGAGCCTCGCGCTGCACGAGCCTCCGTTCATCGGACTTCTCGAAGAGGACCCCGCCACCGTGCCCGAGGCCGAGCGGCTCTGGGCGTCGCTCGAGGATATCCGGCGGCTCGCCCGCGACGGCGCTCGGGAGGCAGCGGTCCGGTCGATCGTCGAGTCCCTCACCACCGAGGACGACCCGTGGTCCCGCCTGAGCCCTGAGGTTCGACGGACGCTTTCGGCCCATCTCGGGCGCTGGGAGGAGGAGATGGGTGACCCGGAGGCCTCGCGTCCCTCGCCCGAAATCCTCGCCGACCTGCTCATTCCGGTTCTCCTCACGTCCGGGGAGCGAAGCCCGCCGTTCCTCCGCCGCATCGTGGAGCGGATGTCGACCCATCTACGGAACGCTACGGTCCGGGAGATCGCCGGCGCGGGCCATGTCCCGCACGTAAGCGACCCGGACCTCTTTGTCGCGTTCATCTACGGGTTTCTGGTCGAGCGGAACGTGCCCGTCACCTAGCCCGCGACGGCCGAGGCGGCGGCAGGGGCTCCCACCGACCTAGGGCGCCTGTCTTCCCCGGGGAGCTCACCGTGGAGGATGTTCGCCGCTCTCGAAGAACGGGTCGAGGAGGTCCATCACGCCCTTCCCCAGCCATTGGCCACCGTCGACCGCGAGCACCTGTCCGGTGATGTAGCTCGCGCCCGGTCCGGCGAGGAATCGGACCGCCTCAGCGATCTCCTGGGGCGTTCCAAATCGTCCGAGCGGGACCGCGTCGGTCACGGCCTTCTCGACGGCTTCGGAGATCCACAGTCGGTCGTCCGTGCCTTCGGTGTGAACCGGGCCGGGGGCCACCGCGTTGACCCGGATTCCATACCGGGCCCACTCGACCGCGAGCGTTCGAGTCAGCGCGAGGACGCCCGCCTTGGCCGAGGCCGAGTGGGCGGTGCCCGGGCCGGCCATCCAGGCATAGGAGGCGACGATGTTCACGATCGCCGGCGTTGGGGAGCGACGAAGTAGAGGGAGCGCAGCCTTCGAACAATAGAACGTCCCGTCGAGGACGATCCCGACGACGGCCTTCCAGCCGTTGGTAGTGATCTTCTCGGCCGGCGCGACGAAGTTCCCGGCGGCATTGTTGATCAGCACATCGAGACGCCCGAACTCGGAACGGACGACCTCCATGAGGTGGTCGACCTGCTCGGGAAGGCGGACATCCGTCGGGACCTCCACGACGCGTGCTCCGTGCCCACGGAGCTCTCCGGCGCCGGAGGCGAGATGTTCGGCGGACCGGCTAGCGATAACGAGATTGAACCCGTCATCGGCCAGCGCGACGCCGATCGCCCGCCCGAGCCCGGTGCCGCCGCCCGTGATCAAGGCGACCGGTTTCGCCTCAGGATGGTGGGGGGCGCTCGCCGTCACGGTCGGCCCGAATCCGGTCCCCCGTAAGAACCTAGCCTATCGTGCCGAGAGGTTCCGACCGAGGTTCGAGGTTCGTTTCACGGAAGTGTCGACCGCGCGACCGATCTTGCCCGCTCGATAGTGCCGGGAGGGAGCCCGATTCCAAGGTCGCTCTCCGCCCGGAAGACCGGTCTACCGTTGCGGAACACGTAGACCGCGGGGACGACCTCGATTCCGAGGTCCTCCCAGAGAGGGCTCTCCTGCGACGTGAGGTCACCGACCCCGACCTGGAACTCGGTGCTCCCGTCCAGAGCTTCGAGCTCGGGACGGAACCTCCGACAGAACGGGCACCAATCGGCCAGGAATCCCACCACCCAAGTTCCTTCGCGGAGGAGCTGGTCCTTGCGAAACGCTTCACGCGGAAGGGTCTCGATCGTCATGGTTCATCGCGCCCGGGAGCCGCTCCCGCGGCGAACGGGAACGCGCGCTCTAAGCGACCTCGGACGTCGCCGTCGAGAGGGCCACCCACCTCGTCCGCGTCGACTTCCCGTGTCGGTCCAGTACTCTGTCACGAGGCGACCGGGTGTGAGGTCGAAGAGGGGTGAAAGGCGGGGTCGCCGCCGCGGGTCCTCGATAAATTTCGAGGTACCCGCCACCACGACGAGCGGGACACGGGCGCGGCTGGCGGCGAGCGCCAGCGGTCGGGTGCCGACCTTGTGAACGACC